>NZ_JAFLMX010000320.1:0-6255 GCF_017849675.1 Alteromonas sp. AO-Serp | reverse complement strand
ACGGGAACAGGGAAAACTGCGGGATTCGGACTTACTATTTTACAGAGACTGATATCAGGACAACCTGTGTCTGGCAACAATGTTCGAGCACTTATCTTAACGCCTACCCGTGAGCTTGCTGCTCAGGTAGAAGAAAGCATTAGCGCGTTCAGCGAATTTTTGCCCTTAAAAACAGCTGTTGTATTCGGTGGAGTGGGCATTAACCCGCAAATGATGAAGCTTCGTAAAGGGGTTGATGTGTTAATTGCTACACCTGGTCGATTACTTGATCTGTACCAGCAAAACGCAGTTAAGTTTTCTCAGCTTGAAGTGTTGGTATTGGATGAAGCCGACAGAATGCTTGATATGGGCTTTATTCACGACATTAAGAGAGTATTGAAGCTATTGCCACAAGAGCGTCAAAGCTTACTGTTTTCAGCCACGTTTTCTGATGAAATCACTGCACTGGCGAAAACAATAACGCGCAACCCTGTGAGTATTTCAACCGCGCCAGCCAATACCACGGTAGAAGCGGTTCAGCAGCACTTAGTGACCATTGATAAATCTAAAAAGACGACCGCGCTTATTTGTCTGATCAAACAGCAGAAGTGGGAGCAGGTGTTAGTATTTAGCCGCACGAAACACGGTGCTAATCGTATTGCAGAAAAGCTAACTCGGTCAAAAATTCCAAGTGCCGCTATTCACGGTAATAAAAGCCAAGGAGCGAGAACTAAAGCGCTTGCTGACTTCAAAAATGGCGCAATTAAAGTGCTGGTAGCCACCGATATCGCAGCACGCGGCATCGACATTAGTGAATTGCCTATCGTTGTAAACCTAGACTTACCCAATACGGCAGCTGATTATGTTCACCGAATTGGTCGTACAGGGCGCGCAGGCGCTAGTGGACAGGCTTGGTCATTTGTATGTGCTGAAGAACTGCAAAACCTGAAAGATATTGAGACACTGATTCAAAAGCTGCTTCCTCGTGAAACGTTGGAAGGTTTCGAGCCTCAGCAAGCCGTGCCTGTTACCACGCTTTCTAAGCCTAAAAAGCCCAAGAAGCCGAAAAAGCCGAAAGCACCACAAGGTGAGAGCGGCAGCGAAGGTAAACGAAGTGGCGAGAATAAAAAGTCGGGTCAACGTCAAGGCAACCGTAGTGGAAATGGTAATCCGCGCGCAGGTAAACCGGATTCGCGCAACAATAGCGGTGGAAAGCCTGCAGGTCGAAGACGCTCAGGAAGTGAAGGAAGTGCCGCTAAACGACCAGCTAAGCGCAGAAGTAATCCGTCAAATAGCACCACTAATAATACGGCATCAAACAGGGCAAAAGCGTAAACAGTTGAACTGCGCTTCATAAAACCGAGTTTATTAAAAAAGGGCCGTTGGAAAGGCCCTTTTTAATGTCCGTATTCTTTGTTGCGTCACCTTGATGTAGAACCACTATACTTGCGATAACACGCCGCGATTACGAACATTTTAAATCTCGCTGAGTGGGTAATTAATTATGTTCCCACGAAAACGGATTGTATTGTCGCAATGCTGGCGTGGTGTTGACTCCGTTGCTATCCTCAGAATCTAATGTAAGCTCGGCGCGCTTTATCAGCGTTTTTTGCAGTTCAGTGCGAAACCCTTTGGTCTCTTTCCATAGCTCGTTAAGCCCTTGTGGGGTATTACCTTGTAAATCTAGCGCAAGTAGCGGACCGAGTTTGTCATAAGCGCTTTGTAATCTGAGTGCTTGCTCTTTATTGTAAGCTTCTTCTTCATCTGTCGCTTCCCAGTTAATAAACGGGGCTTTTTGCGCAGTTGTCATTGCAGGAAAGCGAGAGAAATACTGAATGTACTCCGATAAGGGAATGCTGTCAGCGCGCCCCCATATATCCATTGACGTTCTGTTTAACAATGCGCTGGTTTTAGGTTCAACCACCATTACTGTTGGCGTGGCGTAATAAATGGGGTAGTCAAATCGCTCGGTTATATTTCTTCTGTCTTCAAGTGTTCCCACATCAACAAATACGGTTTCATAATGAGCGCGTAGAATAAGGTCCATTTCCTTTGTCGCAAAACGCTCAGCTAAGCCAGTACTGTCGTGGCACCACTGAGCACCCAGAACAACCAAAAGTAATTTGCTTTGTTCCACAGCTCGCTGCTGTGCATTGACCACATCTTGATAGGGTGATGCAGACGGAGCGTAAGTGTAAGGACTTTCATTTTGAGTACTTACACAGCCATTTAACGTGGTGAAAGTGGCAATTAGGACAGCAATGTTCAGGCACTGTCTAAAAAAACGGGCTCGGCGAGTAATGAAATTTTTTTGCATACGGTTATCAAAATAGTAGTTAAATCAACAGCAATGTAGCATAAAAAGGATGCAGCGACGCACCTAAAACGCAGTGGAGTAACTTAAGCACTGTAGGGCAAAGTCAGGCAAACTCGGGTGCCTGTTGGTTTGTTCTGGGAAATATCAAACTCACCATTTATCAACTTTGCGCGTTCTCTCATCGACAGCAGGCCGAGTGTGGGTTCAGCGTTTGCTAAGTGGGCAAAATGCTCAGGGATGCCGCCGCCGTCGTCAGTGACGATAAACACGGCACTGTGTTGCGCATAGTTGATATCAATACTGAGCGACGTCGCATTGGCATATTTTATACTGTTTGTCACCGCTTCCTGCACAATGCGATAGATATGTATTTTCTGGTCTGAATCGAACGGTACTGGCGTGCCGCTAACGTTAAACGAATAATCTATGTTTGCGCGCTTGAGCGTGGTAAAAATCTCTGAACGTTGGATCACGCTTTCAATGGGAAGTGTATCAATACCGGACGGACGTAATCCTCCTAAGCTTTTCTTCATTGCGTGGTATAGAGCATCTATCTTATTGAGCATCATGTCGTTGTCGCTTTCTCTGCTATCTAGCGACAGTTGAAGTTTCAAATCGACTATGCGGTGACCAAAGTCGTCGTGTAAATCCCGCGATAAGCGCTTTCGTTCATCTTCTTGCACTACCACTAATTGACTGGCCAGTGCTTGAGCGCTTTGCACCGATACTTCAAGATCCTCGTTTTTCTTCGCAAGCTTCATATTCAGCAAGGTAGATTGGTTAATTGACGCACCTAAAATGAGGCAACTTGTACATGATGCTAAGATGTAAAACTGATGCTCAATGGGAGGAAGTGCGCTCTGGCTTGCCACCACGAACGCAGTAATACCTATGAGTAAACACGAAAACGCACTGCCAACTATGGCATAGCGATACGATAAAAAGAGCGCGGGGAAAACCGCTAGATACTTAACCTGATAGCTGATGTTAATTTGTTGGGAGTAGGCATAGCTGCTCAGCATCAGCAAAACCAGCCAAGCGATTGTTGTAAGGTACAGTACTAAGTGACTCTTGGGGATAGAAGGCCGTTTATATAATGCGAAAAGAAAAGGACAAAGAACAACAATTCCTACAAAGTCACCTAATGAAAAATCAAACAAAATAGAAAGAAAAACCTCTATGCCTGTTTGCAGTTCAATAGCCCTTCTGCCCAAAAATACCACCCCAAGAGCAACACTTATAAGAACACCAAAAGCCAACGTGGCAAGGGTGCTGGAAACATTGTCTATATAAGGTGCGCTAAAGCGACGTCTGAATAAATAAACGCATGTACAAATTACCGCGGGTGACACCACTAAATGGACTAAATACCAACCTATGGTTCCACTTAAAAACGCCGTATTGTCGAGAATGCCACCGGGGTGAAATAAAATGAAGTGGGTTGATTTTTCTGCGATGAGTAGCAGTGGCCAGCTGTAAATTGGCAGTAGTAAAAACGCCGCCAGGCGAACTCCAGCAGGCAAATACCAGCTCACCGTACCTGAAATAATTTCAAATTGGGTGCTGAACAACCACACGCCGTGAAATAGCGCGGTATAACCTAATCCCATTAGTAAATAGGTAACGTTGAAATACCGCGTTAAATTCATCAATTTGCTTTGACTAGCGTGTCGTCGTAGATAACGTCAGAAACGTCGAGGTACCCAGTTTCTAAAGCAATTCTAAGTAAACCAAATTGGGAGGTTACATTGAGTTTCTTGTAAATATTAGTTCTGTGAACCATCACTGTTTTCGGGGCAGTATCTATGTAGTAGGCAATCTGTTTTGGCTGGAATCCTTTTGCTAACAGTAAGAAAATTTCCTTTTCCCTTTCAGTAAGGATAGAGGTTAGCTGTTTATCACCGAAAGCTAACTTTTTACTAATATCTGTGCTTAGATAATTCTCGTCTTTTTCTAGAGCTTCCAACGCGTCCATTAACTCTTTGGTGGCAGCATTCTTTGTAACGTAGCCATCGGCGCCGAGTTCAAGCGCTTTACTGATATAGCCTACATGATCATACATGCTCAGCATTAGGCACTTTATAAACGGCGAGTCTTTCTTGATTTTTATTAGCGTGTCGAAACCACTTTCCTGTGCTAACGAGATATCTAGAATGGCAACGTCAATATCGTCTAACGTAGCGAAGGAGGGAAGAGCATCCAGAGAGCTTACTGCGTAAGAAACATGCCAGCCATACTCTTGCTCGATGAGTGTTTTAATGCCATCCCTTACAATTTCGTGATCGTCAATAATGAGTATGTGCATGAAAAAATGCTTATTATCTCTTAATGCATCAAGTGTACGTTGTATTTGGCTTATAGTGAATAAGCCGATGGCTTAGACTGGTGCTCTCTTTAATTCTCAGAATAAAAAAAGCCGGCCTATCCTTGGCCGGCAATTGCTTAACTCTTAACTGTACTGCGTATCATTCGCCGACTGTCACGAAGAGCGCGTCAGCGATACGCAAACTACATTAAAGGTTTACAGACACTGGTGCAGAGCATGCAGAGGTTTCATCACAAACCATATAAGTATACTCACCAGGTTGAACGCCTCTGCTTCTGTCGCGATAACGTCCAGTGTTGCTTACTTCTTCAAGTAGCTCACCGTTGCGATAAATCATTACAGTATCGGCCATCGAGCCACTATATGATAAATCTACGCGTAACGAACCGAATCGAGACAGCATAGCGCGGTCAATCTCGGCAACAATGTTGCTATCTGAAACTGATACGGTTTCTGTTGATACGCCAGTTTGGCCTTCAGAGTCGGTAACCGTAAGGGTTACGTCATAGGCGCCTGTGCTCGCGTAAACATGCGTTGGGTTCTCTTCCGTTGAAGTAGAGCCATCGCCAAAGTCCCAGCTATAGCTGACAATGTCGTCATTAACGTCGTTACTGTTATTAGTAAAGCTTACTGATAATCCTGAAGCGTCATAGGTAAACGCAGAGTTAGGCGGTGTTGGGCCTACTTCACCAATACCGGTCACCACAAGGCTCCATGTGTTAACAGTGCCGTTGTCACCGTTGAACGTATCAAGCACGTTCAAGGTCCAATCGCCTGTTGCTACTTCGCCGTTAAAGGCATCAGAGTTATAGCTCTCAACGATATCATCTGTAGCGCCACCTTGATTCTGACGAAGAACGGTGGTCGTACCCTGAGGAGAGGTCAGTGATAGTACGAGATCTCCGCTATAGGTGTGTGTGATATTTACCGACGCCTGCATACCGAATACGGTTAAGTCGTCAGGAACGTTAATCACTAGGTCCACGCCGACATCGTCTGGATCTTCTTCATTCGGTAACGTAGGTACAGCATCACCAGAATACGCGTAAGGGAATTCGTTTAGCCCTTGAGGGTAAACATAAAGGTTCGCTGATTTAGATTTCTCAATATCACCGCTTACACCGTTCACCGTAAAGCTGTATGGACCCCAAGGCGTATCTTCAGATGTCTCTACGGTCAGTGTTACCGTATCGCCAGGCATTGCCGAGCTTGCACTTAAAGACGCGATATCACTTGGCTCTGCAAGCGATAGCTGTACTTCTTCTTCGTAGCCAGCAATTGAACCAACTTCAATAGTGAAGGTGTAGGTTTCACCCGCTTCAATTTCAGCTGAACCAGGCGTAATGCCCAGTTTAAAACCTGGAGTTGGATCAGCTTCTTCAAGTGCGTTAAGTACATTTAGGCGGTTACCAGATACGGTGCGACCATCAGCCCATAGGCTAGTTTCACCTGTAGACATTAACAGCTCTTTCATTTCAGATGGCGTAAGTTCTGGGTTTAGCGACCACACAAGTGCTGCTGCACCCGTAACATGTGGCGTTGCCATTGATGTGCCCGAGTATGTCGCATAGCCGTCACCTGGTATTGTAGATAGGATAGCTGTACCCGGCGCCGCGATGTCTACAGTTTCAAT
>NZ_JAFLMX010000214.1:0-5883 GCF_017849675.1 Alteromonas sp. AO-Serp | reverse complement strand
CGTATTGCTAAAAAGAATGGTCATGTTGTTGTGATTGGTCATCCCCACCCAGAAACCGTCGATTTCTTGAAAACTCATTACCCTCACTTGAAAAAGAAGGTTTAACCCTTACCTCAGTAACCGACTATTTTTCACATGCGCCGAAAGTGGCCAAGCAGTTTGGTAAAGAGCGCGATCAAACCGCTTCGCTCAATAACGCCGATGTGAAGGATAGCAAGGTAAGCATGACCGAAGAAAATGCCTTACACAGCAGTGGGCTAATGCACAGCTCCGCAGAAAAAGGCATTGCTGAGCGTTTGGAAACAGCGCCAAACGAATAGCTTTTTTGCCCCATTTTATACGTAGTTAGTTCATTTTCATCTCGTTAAGATCAAAATTTAATGTGGGAACGTTTCTCATTTCTGTGAGTCTGTTATAATATAACGTCTCTGGCGAATAGTTCGCGAACTCATTTTTTCACGGTGGTAATTAGGGTAATGACTCCAATTGACGAGAATCCAACAAAACTAGACAAACTTGGCATCTGGGTGTCGAGCTTGTGTGCGTTGCATTGCCTCGCGCTACCTGTTTTGGTGCCTCTGCTGCCGCTGATCGGTTCTAGCTTTTTTGCACAAGTGTGGTTTGAGAGAACGATATTAACCTTTTCGTTAATTGTAGGTGCAGTCGCCTTGGTTAGCGGTGCAATTCGCTATCATGGCAAATACTACCCGCTTGCATTGCTGTTTACGGGTGGCGCTATTTATTGGCACAAAGATATTTTTGGGCATCACTACGAACCCTTTACCATCGCGATAGGTGCAGCGCTAATTGTAGCCGGCCACTGGGTGAATATGCGATTGTGTAGACAATGTAAGTGCTGCAAGAATACGGTGTTTTCAGACCACCTTTCAACTGAATTTAAGTAGTCAACTAAGCTGCAATTCAAGTAAAGCATTCCAAAAAAAACGAGCCAATGGCTCGTTTTTTTTATAGTGTGAGTCTGTATCAGATACGCGTTCTACAGACTTTTCGCATTGAAAAAGTAGGGGTTAATGCGACAACACACTAAGCGCTACATCGGGCACGTTAGTGAATATGCCCGTCACTCCCCACTCGTTAAGCATAAGCATGTCTCTCGGCTCATCTACGGTATAAACGAATACGTCAAATCCGTCTTGCTGCGCCGTTTGCACAAACTGCTTATCAACGGCGTCTAATGCAATGTTTACGGAATAAGCGTTCAGAGTCCGGGCGCTCGCCGTACAGTCAAGCTCGTAGCTTGCAGATAAGGCGCCGATCTTCACTTCGGGCCACTTAAGCGCAATAGCTTGAAGCCAGTGATGGTTAAATGAAGAGATAAGTAGCTTTTCAGCATTAATGCCGCTTTGCTGTACCGCCGCTTTAACGTCTTTAATCCAGCTGTCTACGTCGCGTAAGTGTTTTATCTCAATATTGCACCACTTGTCTTTTGGAACACAATTCAGTGTTTCGGTCAGGGTCGGTATGCGCTCTCCATCCCCAATGTCCATTTCTGTAAGGGATTGCCACGGTACGTCAAGTAAATAGCCGGATTCCCGTGCTCTGCGCGTAAGTGTTCTATCGTGAAAAACAATAATGCCGCTTTCGTGCTGATAGGTATCAAACTCAATGCCATCGGCACGTTGTTCGAAAGCCAGTTTAAATGCCTTTACTGTGTTTTCTGGGGCGGCTTTACTGGCACCTCGGTGAGCAAAAATGAGCATAGACATTTCTTCCTTAAAGATCACAACACGGCTTAATCATCTTTTGCATTATGCAACTTATGCGTGTTGAGCGTTTCATAAACTGACGCTGAGGTAATAAGAATTCCACCTAACAACGCACTTAAACCAGGCTTTTCGTTAAGCAAAATAATAGCAAGGAAAACGCCATAAAGAGGCTGCATGCAGGCTATAAGCGAAAACGTTTTTGCCCTAAGGTGACGTAGGCTCGCAGCAATAAGTGCATGAGGAAGCGCAGTAAATACGGTACCTAAAAGCAATAGCATTAGCCAAGAACTGGTAGACGCTGAGGTTATTGCTGCACTGCCTACCGGCAACATTAGAATGCTGATAACCAAGGTCTGCCACGCCATGGCTTGCGCACCGCTGTAGTGCTTAAAGTGCTTACGATGAATAAGGTTTCTAAACGAATACAAGATGGCGGAGGCAATACCGATGAGAACACCAAGGGTAATGTCATTTTCCAGTGATGTCTCTGGCACTATTAAATAAACGCCAACGACCACCGTAACGGTAGATACGATATCCTGCCAGACCAGCCTTACCCGCTCAAAAAAAGGCTCGATAAGTACCGTGATTACAGGAAAGGTAAAAAGGGCAATCATGCCAACAGACACCCCAGCATATTGCATGGCGGCAAAATAGGTGACCCAGTGCAGTGCCATAAGCACGCCTAAACCGAGGGCAACGCCGTAGTCTTTTTTTGAATTCAGCTTTATTTTGTTCTTCGCCAATTTCAAAAAGGCAAACAACGCTATGCAGGCAAATACTGAACGAACAAGAGTGATATCACTGGCGCTAAGTGGTACAAGCCGAGAGAAAAGGGCTGTACCACCAAGTAAAATTACCGTGAAATGAAGTGAGATCAGGCTTTTTTTAACAGCATCCATAAATTAGCTGTCAGCGCCCTCTGACGAAGCCTCGCTCTTTTCGTCACTGGCTGTTTCATCGCTAACGTGCGTATCTTTAGCCGTAGCCTGTGCGGTTGATTTAAGCGCCATAGGCTCACCAAGGCGTGTGACCATACCAGGGGCGAGGTCTTCAAAATCAATCATGTCTTTTTCGAAACACACCACAATGGTCGAACCTAGCTTGAAGCGGCCTAGCTCCGCACCTTTTTCAAGGAAAACTGCTGCTTCACTGTCTTTTTCATATGACCAGTGCTGAACATTTTTACCCGCAGGTGGCGTAACCGTGCCAGCCCAAACTGTCTCAATACTTGCCACTATGGTAGCGCCTACAAGCACCATTGCCATTTTGCCCACAGGCGTGTCGAATAGCGCGACAACACGTTCGTTACGTGCAAACAGACCTGGAATATTTTGTGCTGTAAGAGGATTTACCGAAAAAAGTTCGCCCGGCACGTACAGCATATCAGTAAGCGTGCCCTCAACAGGCATGTGAATTCTGTGATAATCACGAGGGGCAAGGTAAATGGTAGCAAACTTACCATTTTTAAATGGCGCAGCTACATCAGGCTTGCCACCTAATAATGTAGTTAGGCTAAAGTCATGGCCTTTCGCCTGAAAAATACTGTCGCTATGGATATCGCCAAACTGACTTACCGTACCGTCAACAGCATGGATAAGTACGTCATCGTTTTCGTCAATGGTGCGGGCTTCAGGTTTAAGCGGGCGGGTGAAGAACTTATTAAAGCTTCTATAATGCTCTGGTTCCTCATGCAGCGCTTCTGACATATCAACGTTGTATTGCTTAATAAACGCCTTGATGAAAAATGTCGTAACGCTACCCATTTCTGCTTCTGCAAGTTTGCCTACAAGGCGTGAAAGCAGGTGCTTTGGTGTAACGTATTGTAAATTAACTTTAAGCCAATCTAACACAAAATATCTCCGTTTCTTTTATGCAAGCAATAACGCATTGCATAGATAGCGTTATTGTATCGTAAGTCGTGGTATTAAGAGCAACTTTAGGGTTATGAGTGCTTACACAAAAGCATAAGCACGTGGTTCACACCAAAAGAATAAATCGCCGACTAAGAGACAGCTATTACACGTAAGCAGTGCGTGTACTTCTTCGGTCGCTCCAACGAGTTTAGCGCTCCAGTGAGGTTGAAACCTAGTGGCAGTTGTTATGCCCCGGGAGGCTGGCTGTGACTAGGGCGCTGCTCTTCCATGGTGGTTAATATTCTATGGTAGCTGTCGAAGCGTTCTGCGCTAATTTTTCCTTCTTCTACAGCTTCTCTTAGTAAGCACCCCGGATCATTTAAGTGCTTGCAGTCTCTGAATTTGCAGCCGCCCAAATAATCTCTGAACTCAATAAAGCCCCATGTAATACGTTCGGTAGGAATGTGCCACAAGCCAAATTCACGTACTCCTGGGGAATCAATCAAATCACCGCCGGCTGGCAAGTGAAGCAATTTGGCCGCCGTCGTTGTATGTTGACCTAGTCCCGAGTTATCTGAAATATCGCCGGTTAATTCATCGGCGTCTGGCAGAACTTGGTTTATAAGGCTCGATTTACCTACGCCGGACTGCCCTACGAAAACGCTGATGTTATCGTTAAGGTATTCATTGAGTTTGCTAATGCCTTCACCGGTTTTGCAACTGGTGAAAAGCACTTCGTAGCCTAAGTTTTCGTACGTCTTAAGCTGCTCTGTAACGGTTGTGCGTTCCTCTTCACTGAGCAATTCTACTTTATTAAGGACAATCAGCGGCGTGATGCCTATGTCTTCACAGGCAACGAGATAACGGTCGATAATATTCAGTGAAAGGGTAGGTAATATGGCGCTAACCACAATAATACGGTCGATATTCGCGGCGATGGGCTTAATACCGTCGTAATAATCTGGGCGAGTCAGGACGGAGTGCCTGTCTTTTACAATTTCAATAACCCCACTTACACCTGACTCAGCGTCATCCCCTTTACTGAAAAACACCTTGTCACCACACACTACTGAGTCTACTGTGCGGCGAATGTGGCAGCGAGATACTGCGCCGTTTGCGTCTTCAACGTCGGCGTGTTTACCAAAGCGACCAATCACAGTACCGCTTTCTAGCGTGCTTTCATCAAGGTTCGCCGCGCCCTTTGACGCGTGCTTTTCACGCAAGCGCTTGCTTCTATTTGCTGCAACTTGTCGTTTCTGTCGTTGTGTAAGTTTTGGTTTTTTCGCCACGATTCTTTTCTAGTTTCACGTATACTATGTCAATAATACCGTTTGTAGGGCATGGTTGCCATGTCTGTAGCGCAAAGAGGAAAGTAATGAGTAAACACGACAGTAACCTTGTTTGGATAGACATGGAAATGACAGGGTTAGATCCTGAAACCTGTGTAGTAATGGAAATAGCGACCATTGTTACCGACGCACAGCTGAATATTTTGGCGGAAGGCCCTGTAATAGCGGTACATCAAAGTGATGACGTGTTAAACAATATGGACGAGTGGTGTACACGAGTTCACGGTGAAAGTGGATTAACTGCACGTTGCCGAGAAAGTAAAATAAGCGTTGAAGAAGCATCAGCGCAAACTATTGCCTTTTTAGAGCAATGGGTAGATGCAGGCAAGTCACCGCTATGTGGAAACACCATAGGACAGGACAGACGCTTCATGGTTAAGTACATGCCCGAGCTTGAAGCTTACTTCCACTATAGAAATATTGATGTAAGTACAATAAAAGAACTAACGCGCCGTTGGAAGCCTGAAATTTTAGACGGTTTCGAAAAGAAAGGCGTACACCTAGCGCTTGATGATATTCGCGAGTCTATTGAAGAAATGCGCTATTATCGTGAGAAAGTGTTTACGATTTAGGCATTCAAACATTGAGGTGCAAAAAAAGTAGAATTAAAGGTTGCGTTACCCCAAAATTTTTGTAAAATGCGCACCACTTCAAACGAAGTACCTCTTTTGTTGCGGGAATAGCTCAGTTGGTAGAGCACGACCTTGCCAAGGTCGGGGTCGCGAGTTCGAATCTCGTTTCCCGCTCCAAATTTTAAAAGCTGATAGTAAACTTTACTTTCAGTGGGCGTGAAAAGCGCGACCCCTAGTGGGCCCGCGACCGAGTGTCGGCCAGTTGGCAAATCTCGTTTCCCGCTCCAAATTCACTTGCCATAGGTAAGTACCTATAAGATGCACAGCATCGACTCTATGCGGGAATAGCTCAGTTGGTAGAGCACGACCTTGCCAAGGT
>NZ_JAFLMX010000302.1:0-1947 GCF_017849675.1 Alteromonas sp. AO-Serp | reverse complement strand
ATCTAAAAGCTAGTTCGTACTAAATTTAATAACGAAAAGCCCGCTTTATTTGCGGGCTTTTTTGAACTAGCTTCTCACTTACGGCGCACTCTCACGCCTTACTGCTTCTTTTTGATAAAGCGGCAGTAAGCGAATTCGGCCTTTAATTTCCTCGACTTCTTTTAAGTACGCTTCACTGTCTACCCGTTGATATTGTTCGGTAAACGCTTGCTTACTTAAGCCTTCAGGCAGCCCATCGATAGGCGGGATGATTTCAAGCTCACTTTGAATGCGCGCAATCGCGTTTTGCACTTCCATTGCAGTATTTGGATGGGTCGCAACTTTTGCAAACTCAGTACCCGACATATCAGCTGCCAGGTCGACAAAACTATAGCCAGAGCCACCATTACCGCGGTCCATGAGTTCTTTAAACTCGCCAATTGCTAGGGACATGCCTTGTTCCGCCAACAATTCCAATGCAGCAGAAATAATAAAATGACGAGCCAAATCGTTGCGCTTGTGCAGCACGGCGCCTCTACGTGGTTTTAACGCCTTATCGGCATCTGGCTGGATGTCGCCCACCAAAGTACCAACTCTATGATGCCCAACATAAACCGACAACGCGAGAATTACCGCATTGTTATGAAGCACGGCATCTTGCGGCGTTTGACTTTGCTCTCGCGCTCGTGCCATTCCCTCGCGCAAGTATTCAATAAGGGATACCGGTTTACTTGATAAGGCTATTTCTCTACCAGACAAATACCGTAAATAGTACGCAGATAACTGCTGAAGCTCGGTCTGTTCGCTTACCGACATGTTCGACGCCACCACGTTTAACTCGCTTAGCAGCTCATCTAAACGCCCAACATCAAGGGTAAGTTCACCGCTTCTCATGGTCACACGTTCAACCCGCGATAACGCAATGGTGGCTATTTCTGATTGCGTATAAGAGTTCACCGTACGCTCTAAAAACCCAAGTAAAAAACGACCCGGAATGGTTAAGTCGCCAACTTGGACTTGCTCTATACGCAAGCTATCTCCAGGGAGTACTAGTGCTGACGCATTTACATAATACCCCGTATTGTTGATAGCATAAGTGACGTTAATGGTTCCCGCCAACGGTGTGATATTCACTACGCCCTTAAAGTCAGGTAATGCACGCTGTAACACACCCACTAAGCTTTCGACTTGGGTTTCGGTGAGCGTAACTTGATGCCCCTCTTCTCGGCGGGAAAACGCCTGTTGCAGCTGACCGAGGAGTTCATTAACGCTATCAGCACCATCTAGCTGTGTGGGCGCTGTCGATGCGACTAATGGCGCTTTTTGCACAGCCATAACCGTAATCGTAGCAACGCTTACTACAAGCAGAACAACAATGATGGCAAGAGTAATCAAAAGCCATTTTACGCTACGCAAAATCATGAGAAATCAGCTGTACCTGTCATTACATTGAATAAAAAATAAGTTAGCGCTTCTGGCGTTCTTTGCTGTAAAACAAAGAAAGTTACGCCCTAACGTGCTGGTTATACTACGTTATCTATTTTCGCGCCACCAGTGACAAGTGGCACGACAAGTCGGCAATTAACCTCCACCGCATTCGCTAAAAAACGAGTTCGCAGTCCACCCAGTCTTTCAAGCTTGTATACCGCACTGTGGCACCAGACAAGTCATGATGTCTCGACAAATCCGTGGGTATCACAACGCAGGCTAGGTTTGCAGCAAGTGCCGCTGTCATGCCGGTTTGCGTGTCTTCAATTGCTACACATTCACTGGGTATTTTTCCTTGCTTGTCCATTGCAAGCGCGTAACAATCAGGTGCTGGTTTGCTGTTTTCGACATCTTCCACGGCAACCACGCAAGAAATATAAGCACTTAAACCATACTGAGATAAGGTTTTTTCCACCGACTTTTTACTTCCCCCAGTCACAATGCCAATGGTGTAACCTTTGTTTGCACAATGCTCAATGG
>NZ_JAFLMX010000328.1:0-16508 GCF_017849675.1 Alteromonas sp. AO-Serp | reverse complement strand
ATTTTGATGTGTTACCCGTTTAGCGACAATAAGTTTCAGTATAACACTGTGCACTAGCGACACAAATTTTGCGCGAAAAACTTCTTTTCAAAATGTACGGAACGATCAATACGCCTTTTAATAGTGTAGTATTAAGCACCTGAAAACAGGAGTGACGTGCAATGATGATAAAGTTAGACGAGGCAAAGTTAACTGCTCAGCAAGCTATGTGGGTTGTTTTTAGCCGAGGCAAAATCGTAGTGCAAGAGTCTTCTGAGTCTATTCCTGTTGCTCACCTAACCGATATTCCTTTCTTAGCGTCTTACGTAGATGATATTCATCAACTTCCTCCTTTGAACGAGACAGCAGAGCGCGATATGCCTGTTTTTGTTGTCGATTTAGGTGCCGAACATATTGATGAACCAGGTTGGGAGCGAGTTTCACTCAGACAACTACTGTTTGCTGAGCACGATATTGCGTTTTCCGTTATTGGGCGCGCCTGGCAGTACATTCATTTTTTGCGAACTCATCAATTTTGTGGGCAATGTGGTGCAAAGGCAGAGCGAGTAGATTGGGAAATGGCGATGCACTGTCACCGTTGTCAGCATCGAAGCTATCCACGCGTGTCTCCCTGCATCATTGTTTCTATCCATAACAATGAAAAAATTCTTCTAGCAAAAGGAGTACGCCACAGGGAATCGAATATGTATTCAACCCTAGCGGGCTTTGTGGAGAGTGGAGAAAGCTTGGAGCAAGCGGTCCATAGAGAAGTTTTTGAGGAAGTCGGGGTGAAGGTCAAAAATTTACGCTACTTCAACAGTCAACCTTGGCCATTTCCACATTCTCTTATGGTTGGGTTTATTGCTGAGTATGACGACGGGGAAATTCGCTGTCAGGAAAACGAGATAGATGACGCGAAGTGGTTTGACATAGATGCGTTGCCGACTATTCCACCTAAAGTATCCATCGCTGGACAGCTAATTGCTGAAACGGTGTCTCTAATCGGCGACAAATAAAAAACCCTGCCGAGGCAGGGTTTCAATAAGTCTAGCACGGTCCCATGTAGGGCTTCTTTTCTTTAACGGTTATAGTAATAGCAAACACTCACTTTAAGTGCAAGCGTCTTTTTAAAGTAATGTTCAAGTATTGTTTGTCTTTAATAATCGACACTACACCGATTTGTCGTTAAAACATTGATTTTTTAATACAGGTTTTAGCACACCTTAGTTAAGAATACTGGTATACTTTCGCGCTTAAATATCTTCAGTAATTTAGGTGAGTTATATGTCGCAAAATTTCCCCAGTGTTGATAAGCCCGCGTTAAAGAACGATCGTTACTTACGTGCGTTACTTAAGCAGCCGGTTGATGTCACACCTGTATGGATGATGCGACAAGCCGGGCGCTACCTCCCAGAGTACAAAGCGACTCGTGCAGTAGCAGGCGATTTTATGTCGTTGTGCAAGAATGCAGAACTTGCATGTGAGGTGACGCTACAACCTTTACGTCGTTTTCCTCTCGACGCTGCAATTCTCTTTTCGGATATTTTGACCATTCCAGATGCGATGGGCCTCGGTCTTTACTTTGAAACAGGTGAAGGCCCTCGCTTTAAAAATCCAATCACGTGTAAAGCGGATGTGGATAAAATAGGCCTTCCTGATCCAGAAGGTGAATTACAGTACGTAATGAATGCCGTTCGTACTATTCGCCGTGAGCTTAAAGGTGAAGTGCCATTAATTGGTTTTTCTGGAAGCCCTTGGACACTCGCGACTTACATGATTGAAGGTGGTTCAAGTAAAGCCTTTACCAAAATCAAGAAAATGGCATTTGCTGAGCCAGCAACGCTTCATGCGTTACTAGCAAAACTGGCTGATTCTGTTACTGAGTATCTAAATGCTCAAATCGCTGCGGGCGCGCAGTCAGTCATGGTATTTGATACTTGGGGTGGCGTGTTATCTCCTCGTGACTACAAAGAATTCTCGCTTCAGTACATGGAGCGCATTGTAAGTGGGCTGACCCGTGAAAATGAAGGCCGTAAAGTACCTGTTACCTTGTTCACCAAAAACGGTGGCATGTGGCTAGAATCGATTGCGGCGACAGGCTGCGACGCAGTAGGTTTAGACTGGACTATCGACATTAAAGAAGCGCGTGCGCGCATTGGCGATAAAGTTGCACTTCAAGGTAATATGGATCCATCAATGCTGTATGCTCAACCGCAAAGAATTGAGCAAGAAGTGGCGTCCATTCTAGAAGGTTACGGTGAAGGTAGCGGTCACGTATTTAATTTAGGTCACGGTATCCATCTAGACGTACCACCTGAAAATGCAGGTGTGTTCGTTAATGCGGTACATGAACTTAGTAAGCAATATCACAAGTAAGCGACTTCGATAAAGGAAGTAAAATGAAAACGTGGCTTGTGTTGTTGCTGATAGCGTTTGCATTGATAGCGGGGTATAAATTTTCTGGCTATCAACACCAACTCAGTGAATCCAATGCAGAAAAAGAGCGACTAACCAATGTGTTAGCGCGCTCACGTGCCACCGAAACGAGTGAGCTGAAAGTTATTAAGCCCGCCGCCAAGTTGGTTTCAAATGATACAGGTGCGGTGCTCTTGGATACAAGCGTTACAAAAAACGGAGAGATGAATGTTGCCCCCGTTGCTGAGAATGTCCAAATCATGGCGCCAGAGGTTTTCTACACGAAAACCGAAGGCTCACTCAATACGTTTTTTGCGCTGCCGCCTAACAACGAGCGCTTTGTTTTAGACTCGGTAAAATGTGAGA
The DNA here is from genome assembly GCF_017849675.1 of Alteromonas sp. AO-Serp. NCBI lineage: Bacteria > Pseudomonadati > Pseudomonadota > Gammaproteobacteria > Alteromonadales > Alteromonadaceae > Alteromonas > Alteromonas sp. AO-Serp. Next base: position 13,748 of record NZ_JAFLMX010000328.1, on the reverse strand, counting down.
ACGGACATTGCGAAATAACGGGTGAGTATGACGGTTCTGAAACTGAGCTGTCGCGAGTTATTGAAGCATTGGAACAGGAGCCGTGGTGGGAATTCGGCTCGCCCATCATAACCACGCAAGTGGCACAACGAGGCCTGAAACTTAACGTTTCTTTCGCCGCATCCCATTCGCCAAATGCTCGTGTGCGTTATCGGAATAGCACTCAGGCCGATTTAAACAGTCAGCTTGCTTCGGCGGGTTAACCCTAAAACCTATATAGCTAGACTAATTGAATTCGCGGTATGCCTTATTCAAACGTGTACTGGCGTTAGGCGTCTCTTGGTAAACCTTTTTCAATTACGCGAATAAGCCGCGCTTGCTGCCTGTTTTTTGCATCAGACGCTTGTTGCTTCTCTTGCTGCCGCCTAAGGGCCCAATCAATATGTCTGTCCACCAAGTCACTCACGCTCCCTCGTCTTTCTTTCAAAAGCAGAATGCTTTGTTCATCATACGGAGCGTTTCCTAACGCAACGGCAATATTACGCTGCCACTTCTCAAAGCCAATCCGCCTGATGGGAGAGCCTTCCGTATTGCGCAAGAAGGTTTCTTCAGACCAGCCGAAAAGCGCATTGAGACTTTGGCCGTGTAGCACTTGTCGCGGGTGGAAATCTTCTTCACTGGTAACGTCGGCAAAGCGATTCCAAGGGCAAACAAGTTGGCAATCGTCACAGCCATAAATGCGATTGCCCATCATGGGGCGCAAATCTTCGGGAATATCTTTGTGTGATTCAATGGTGAGATAGGAAATACAGCGACGGGCATCTACTTTATAAGGCGCAACAATTGCATTGGTCGGGCAGATGGTTAGACACGCCGTGCAGGTGCCGCAACCCTCTTCAATTGGTGAGTCAGTGGGTAATGGCAAATTGATGAACAGCTCACCTAAGAAGAACCAAGAGCCGGCTTCTTTGTTGAGTGTCAGGCTGTGTTTCCCCGTCCAGCCAATACCCGCTTTTTCAGCAATAGCGTGTTCCAATACGGGGGCTGAGTCTACAAACGGGCGATATTGGGTATGCGCCAGGGATGCGGTGATTTTCTCACCCAATTGCTTCAGACGTTTGCGCAGCACTTTGTGGTAGTCACGGCCCAATGCATAGCGGCTGATGTATCCTATTTCTGGCGTTTTTAAATGCTTGGCAAACGAGGCGTCAGGAGGTAAGTAGTTCATGCGAACGCTGATAACCCGTAATGTTCCTGGGACCAACTCATCAGGCCGGGCACGCTTCATCCCATGACTCTCCATAAAGGCCATGTCACCGTGATACCCATTGTCTAACCATTCCCGAAGGTGCGCCTCGTGCTGATGTAGATCAATATCGCTGATGCCAACCTGCTGAAAGCCTAGCGCTGTACCCCAAGCCTTGATATTGTTGGTTAATTCAACAAGGTCGATAGAACTAAATTCGGACATGTGCTCATGCTAGATACTCAATTAACGTCAAGTTTATCATACAAATTATTTCGGGCCGATCAGGTTAGGGAAAATGAGGGACAAGCCGCCGCGAATTCGGGCTGCGATATGTTCACGTTGATGCAACGAGCTGGTGATGTGGTGTTTAAGCAGTGTCTTGAGCTTATGCCAAACTCAGACGTTTACTTAGTGCTGGTGGGCCAAGGTAACAATGCGGGTGACGGCTACATTGCAGCAATAAACGCAAAACTTGCGGGTAAACAAGTGCACTTATGTGCGGTTGAGCCTGAACGTACGCTGGATGGTGATGCTGGCAAAGCACAGCAGCGCTGGCTCGATTCAGGAGGCAGTATCAATGGGTTTGACGCTGCGCTCCTCGAGAAGTCTGACGTAGTGATAGATGCGCTTCTTGGTACAGGTATTAATAGCTATATTCGCAATGAGTTTGCAGACATCATTGATGCGGTGAATGCGTCATCAACACCGGTTGTAAGCGTTGATGTGCCGTCAGGGCTTGATGCAAATACAGGACAGAGCCTGGGGCGATGTGTTCAGGCTGATATCACCGTTACTTTTGTGGGCATTAAGCCGGGGCTTGTTACTGGTGCGGGTAAACAATCGTGCGGTAAGTTAGTGTATGCGGACTTGGGTATCGGCAAAGCGTTCCAAGCATTAGCTAAAGCGAGCGCGACCATGCTAAATATCGACCACTTTAAAGGTATGGGGCCACGGGAGATTAACAGTCATAAAGGGACTTATGGTCGACTGTTGTGCATTGGCGGTAACCGTGGAACAGCAGGTGCCATTCGACTCGCCAGTGAAGCCGCGCTGAGAAGTGGTGCGGGCATGGTACGCGTGTATACCCATGAGTCGTCAGTCGTTCAGGTCAGTGCAGGCAGACCTGAACTCATGGTCACCGACTTTAATTTGGAAGATGCATTAGCTTGGGCAACCTGTGTGGTTATTGGACCGGGTCTTGGGCAAGATGAATGGGCAGAAAGCGCATTTGAAACCACCATGAAGCACTGTCAAAGCCACAATAAGCCTGTGGTCATTGATGCTGACGCGCTAAATCTGTTGTGTCAGCAGTCAACCGCGTACACCTTGTCTGACAGTATTTTAACCCCTCACGCGGGCGAAGCTGCGCGTTTACTCGGTGTTTCTATTGATGATGTAGAAAGCGACCGTTTTAACTACGCAAGGCAGTGCTCACAGCGATACCACGCAGTCTGTGTACTAAAAGGAGCGGGCACGCTTATCGACAATGAAAAGAAAACCTGGGTTTGCCGTCACGGTAATCCAGGTATGGCTACCGCAGGAAGCGGTGATGTATTAAGCGGAATATTGGGCGCGTTGCTCGCGCAAGGCGTAGAAACAGATATTGCAGCGAAATATGGTGTAGTGCTTCATGCTAAGGCTGGCGATGATATTGCCCAACTGTATGGTCAACGTGGTATGATAGCGAGCGATTTGTTTGACGCAGTACGTGCGCTTATAAACCACTAGTTAGCGTGGTTTTGTCTTGAACGGGCAGGCATCTACTGTGTTATTCGGCTTTCTATTACTGTGGAATATTGTTGATGTCTTACCCGCATACCTCTTTTTTTGCTAATGAAGTAGATGATACTGCGCAGCTTGCCAGAGATTTAGCGCAGGCTGTTTCGAGTCAACTCCCTACCGATGCTGTTATTTATTTAAACGGCGACTTAGGTGCAGGGAAAACGACATTTAGCCGATATTTCATTCAATCTTTAGGTCATTCAGGTAGCGTTAAAAGTCCAACCTATACATTGGTTGAACCTTATGAGTTGGATGGCGTCAATATCTATCACTTCGACCTGTATCGCTTAGCCGACCCAGAAGAGTTAGAGTTCATGGGAATTCGCGATTACTTTGGTTCGGGCGCTATCGCGCTTATTGAATGGTCGGAAAAAGGGGGCGAATACTTGGCATCCCCAGACTTAGTGATTAGTATAAATATTACGCCATCGGGTAGGCAGTTTAATTTGGAAGCAAAAAGTGCCCACGGTGCGAAATTGCTTCAGCAATGCAAGCGCGTTTAGCGCAAATGCGAAATGAAAGAAAAACTGAATAAATAGCCGCTCCGGAGTTGACGAGAGCAGCATAACAATAACAGAAAGGCTAATTATGGTGCGCAGTATAGTTTCGGTATTATTATTGTGTTTCGTCGTGCAATTCGCACACGGTGCGCAAAATAACATCGACGGGGTTAGGATATGGCCGTCGCCGGACAATACGCGCGTTGTTTTCGATATGAAATCAGCGCCAGAGTTCACCTATTTTACGCTCAAAAATCCGCTTCGGCTTGTCATCGATCTTAATAACACCAGCGACACCGCTAAGCTTTCTGGTATTGAAAACAGCGGTGATTTGATTAAAAAGCTGCGCTACTCCACGCCGAAAAACAAATCATCTGCCAGAGTGGTTGTTGAGCTCAATAGAAATACAAAGCCCTCGTTATTTGCAGTAACCCCCGATGGTGCTTACGGACACAGGCTGGTTGTCGATTTACCAGATAGCGCGCCGAAGCCGTCGCCAACGTTATCAGCGTCGGCATCAACTGGCTCTGTCGTTATTGATGATTCTACCAGTGCCCGAGACCGAGACATTATCGTCGCCATCGACGCCGGGCATGGTGGACATGACCCAGGTTCAATCGGTCCGGCTGGTACCTATGAAAAGCACATCACCCTGAGTATCGCCAAAAAACTGGAAGACATGATAAACCGGGAGCGAGGTATGCGCGCCATCATGACTCGTGGCGATGATTATTATGTTTCTCCTAATCGACGTCCTGAAATTGCGCGCGAGAAAAAAGCCGATTTGCTTATTTCCATCCACGCCGATGCGTTTAGTCAGCCTCAACCGCGAGGTGGTTCGGTGTGGGTACTATCCATGCGAAGAGCAGACACTGAATTAGGCCGCTGGCTAGAGAAATCTGAACGTCACTCTGAATTACTCGGTGGTGCAGCTGAAGTGATCAATGATAAATCAAGCGAGCGATATCTTACTGAAACCATACTGGGTTTATCGATGGATCACAGCATGGCGACCAGCCACGATTTAGGTAATAAAGTGGTTGAAGAGCTAAAGCAGGTGACCAGTCTGCATAAAAGAAAACCACAAGCCGCCAGTTTTGCAGTTTTGACCGCGCCTGACATCCCCTCTATTTTGGTTGAAGTTGGTTTCATTTCTAATCCGCAAGAAGAGAAGAATCTGAACTGGTCTAAACATCGCGAACGCTTAGCGAATGCCATGTTTAATGCGACTAAGCGTTACTTCAAGCAAGTTCCCCCTGATGGTACACTGTGGGCACAAGAAAGGGCGAACAACCGAACGCACAAAGTAAGAAGCGGCGAGTCGCTCTCGTTATTAGCACAGCGTTACAATGTAAAAGTAAGCAGCATCAAAGCAGCGAATGATCTTTCAAGTGATGTTGTACGCGTAGGGCAGGTACTAAATATTCCGAGAACCTAAACCTAGGTTTTGTTTCATCGGCTTTTTCAGCACTCATTGCACTTACATGTCGTATCGCCACGAATCCATATAGTTAATATCATAGGGTAGTCCTTTGCCTATACAGCTTTTATCTCCCCAACTTGCAAACCAGATTGCCGCTGGTGAAGTGGTTGAGCGCCCCGCGTCTGTGGTTAAAGAATTACTAGAAAACAGCCTTGATGCTGGTGCCACCAAAATAGAAGTCGATATTGAAAAAGGTGGCCACAAACGCATTCGAATAAAAGACAATGGGTCAGGCATTGTCAAAAGTGAACTGCAGCTGGCATTGAGTCGCCATGCAACCAGCAAAATCACCACTCTGGATGACTTAGAACAAATTCTCTCTCTTGGCTTTCGTGGCGAAGCGCTGGCCAGTATTAGCTCGGTAAGCCGGTTAACACTGACATCGCGCACTGAGTCTCAAGGTGAGGCGTGGCAGGCCTATTGTGAGGGTAGGGAAATGGCGGTATATATCCAGCCAGCGGCCCACCCTGTTGGCACCACAATTGACGTGGCAGATCTGTTTTACAACACGCCAGCAAGACGTAAGTTTTTACGCACCGAAAAAACCGAATTTCAGCATATTGAAGAAGTCATAAAACGCATAGCACTGAGCTATCCCAAGGTTTCATTTGTTTTAAAACACAACGATAAAGTAGCAAAGCGCTTTATCGCCGACAAAGCAGGCAGTTTAGCCACCCGAATTGGCGCTGTGGTTGGACAAAAGTTTGTTCAAAACGCCGTACATATTAGTACCGAGTATGAAGGTCTTCACATTGATGCTTGGCTAGGTAATGAGGCCATGCTTCGCAGCAGTAATGATTGCCAGTTCAGTTTTGTTAACGGCAGAGGCATGCGAGATAAGCTTATTATGCACGCTATTCGCCAAGCGTACGAAAGCGTTTGGGGGGTGGTGGAGCAACCAAGCTTTGTGGTGTACTTAACGGTTAACCCTAAAGATGTGGATGTAAATGTTCATCCCGCCAAGCATGAGGTGAGGTTTCAACAAGGCAGATTGGTACACGACTTTATCTGTAAAACCGTGAGTGATGCGCTGCATGCCATGACCGACGAACAGCCTTTATCAGGAATGGACGCAAGCCGTCCTTCGGGCTCAGATTTCATGTCTTCTCAGGTAGAACACGATTACATTAGGCCTTTACAGAATCAAACGTCGGATAATGCACAGGCGCTCAACGAGTCTTCTCGTTACTCGACGGGGGGAATCTCGCAAGGCGCGCCACAGTCTTATGGGCAATTTACAGGCAGTCCAAGAAATACATCCTCGGGAAGTGCCAGTGGTGGACGAAGTGGTGGCGCTGCACATAAGCAAAGTCGAGGGCCAAGTGCGGCATATCAGTCAAATTACAATGCGTTAATGACGCCAAATAGCGACATTATTAACAACAATGCAGACCCGATGCCCGTTGCAGAGCACGTTAATCTAACTTCCCAGTGTAGAATTTACCCAAAATCAGAAAAAATTTACCTTCTTTGTGCAACTAAAGTTGCAAGTATCTGGTTAAGCGAACTATTTTTAAAAGCGCAGCATGGACAACCGTTGTTAATGCCCGTTGCTGTTTCGCTCAATAATGTCAATGAGCAACTGGTTACACTGCTAAACGACGCGCATTTTGAAGTGAATAAAGTGGCTGGCAAATATCGGCTGCAACAGGTGCCGGCCGGCACCAGGCACTTGCCGTGGCTCAAGTGGTTTGAATACTTCTTATTAGTTGAACTAAATGATGAAGTAAATTCACTTGATGATGCCGTAAAATCATTGGTTTTGCCTGAACATGTTTTAGATGAAGAGACATCAAATGCGCTGTGGTACTGGTTGGATCAGCAGAGCGAAGTGAAACAATGGGAAATTATTGAGCAATTTGCTAAAGTGCGCCCCTTAAATTCAGTGCTAGATGTATGGGGAGAATAAGGTGTCCAATGGCATAAATTCTGCATTGCCAGTAATAGCAATTATGGGCCCCACGGCATCAGGCAAGACAGGCTTGGCGCTTGATATAGCGGCCAAGGTTGAAAGCGAAGTAATTAGTGTTGATTCAGCCCTTGTTTATAAAGGTATGGACATCGGCACTGCGAAGCCAACGCAGGAAGAGCAAGCAGGTGTAGTACATCATCTAATTGATATTATCGACCCTGCACAAAGCTATTCGGTGTCGCAATTTGTAAACGACACTAATGCGCTAATTGGCGATATTTTAGCGCGTGGCAAGGTGCCAATTTTGGCTGGAGGTACAATGATGTACTTTAATGCCTTGATAAATGGAATTTCGCCACTACCTAAGTCAGATGAAAAGATACGGGACGAAATAACACAGCAGGCACAACGCTTGGGTTGGTCTAAATTACACGATGAATTACGTGGTGTAGACCCAATTAGTGGTGAGAGAATTCACCCCAACGACCCACAGCGAATTACCCGTGCGCTGGAAGTGTATAGAAGTACCGGCAAGACGTTGACACATTGGCAACAACAAGAGGGTGAAAAGTGCCCTTATAACATTGCACAATTTGCCATAGCGCCCGCAGACAGGGCAGTGTTGCACGAACGTATAGCGACCCGCTTTGATTTGATGTTGGAGCAAGGGTTTGAGAATGAAGTAGTAAAGCTCTACGAACGCAGTGATCTTCATGAAGATTTGCCTTCTATTCGTTCGGTAGGGTACAGACAGATGTGGCAGTACCTAGACGGCCAATTGAGTTACGCAGAAATGCGTGAAAGAGGCATTATCGCTACAAGACAGCTCGCCAAGCGTCAGCTCACGTGGTTACGGGGCTGGGAGCAGGTTACATGGCTAGACACATTTGCTAACGATAATTTGACTAAAATTACAGCGAAAGTCACACTTTAAATGTTTGAGTGTGGTATATATTAGACGTGCAGTGATAGTGAAATTCCTATCACGAATAATAAAAACTAAGGATATCAAATGGCTAAAGGGCAATCTTTACAAGACCCATTCTTGAACGCTTTGCGTAAGGAACGTATTCCAGTATCAATTTATCTGGTAAACGGTATTAAACTTCAGGGACAGGTTGAATCTTTCGACCAGTTCGTAATTTTACTGAAGAACACAGTAAGCCAAATGGTGTATAAGCACGCGATTTCTACTGTTGTTCCAGCACGCGCTATCACAATGCCTAGCGCAGGAGATTCTGAAAATACTAAAGGTGAATAATTTAAAAGGTAACGCGCTTGTTTGACCGTTATGAAGCCGGTGAACAGGCTGTACTTGTTCATGTTAATTTTTCCGACGAGAACAGTAAAGAAGACTTAAGTGAGCTTGAATTGCTTGTGTCTTCAGCAGGGGTTAATGCGGTAGAAGTTATTACGACTTCGCGCAGTGCGCCTCATGCTAAGTTTTTTGTTGGTTCAGGTAAGGCAGAGGAAATAGCAGCGGCAGTGAAAGCACACGATGCCAACGTTGTTATTTTCAACCACGCGCTTTCTCCTTCTCAGGAGCGTAATTTAGAAGCGGTGTGTAAATGCCGGGTGTTAGATAGAACGGGGCTAATTCTTGATATTTTTGCGCAGCGCGCAAGAACACATGAGGGTAAGCTTCAGGTCGAACTAGCCCAGTTGAGGCATATCTCAACTCGTCTCATCAGAGGATGGACCCACCTTGAGCGTCAAAAAGGTGGTATTGGTCTTCGCGGTCCAGGTGAGACACAGCTAGAAACTGACCGTCGGCTACTTCGTGGTCGTATTAAAGCCATTCTTCGTCGTTTGGAAAAAGTGCAAAAGCAACGCGAGCAGGGTCGCCGCTCGCGCAAACGCGCTGAAATTCCAACGGTATCCTTAGTTGGCTATACGAATGCGGGAAAATCGACGCTGTTTAACACCATTACCGACTCACACGTTTACGCTGCCGATCAGCTGTTTGCAACGCTAGATCCCACGTTACGCAAAATCGATTTAAAAGACGTAGGGCCGGCTATTTTAGCCGACACGGTAGGTTTTATTCGTCATCTTCCCCACGACCTCGTTGCTGCGTTTAAAGCGACACTTCAAGAGACTCAAGAAGCAGATTTACTGCTCCATGTGGTTGATATTGCTGATGCAAAATATCGCGAAACCATGGATGAAGTTAATGATGTACTTGAAGAAATTGAAGCTGGAGAGATTCAACAATTACTAATCTGTAATAAGATTGATAAACTAGACGACGTTCAACCGCGTATAGAAAGAAACGACGAAGGCGTGCCTGTCAGAGTGTGGCTATCTGCACAAACAGGCGAAGGAACGGAATTATTGAGCCAAGCTTTAACCGAATGTTTAGGTAAAAGTATGGTGAATTACACATTAAAGATTCCGCCTGCACAAAGTCGATTGCGCGGCGTGTTGTACGAACTAAACTGTATTGCTAGTGAAGAATACGACAGTCAGGGAGACTGGGTAGTTGATGTAAGAATGCCCGCCGCTGACTGGAACAGACTTGAAAAACGTCTGGAAAACGGAATATCAGAGTATGTTGTGCGACATTAGTCAGTGCTAGTCACTGCATTGAGCATGCGAAATTCAAAAATATAACAGTAATCTATGGAGTATCAGCATGGCTTGGAATGAGCCGGGTGGCAATAATAACGACCCGTGGAAGAATCGCGGTGGGAAAGAGCAAGGTCCCCCAGATTTGGACGATGTTTTTAAGAACTTATTTGGTAAGTTTGGAAAGTCAGGTGGCAACGGTGGCGGCTCAGGCAAAAGCCTAGGTGGTATCGGCGCTGGTATTCTTGTAGGTTTACTTGTCGTAATTTGGTTCATTAGTGGTTTTTACACTATTCGTGAAGCAGAGCGTGGCGTAGTGCTTCGCTTCGGTGAGTATCACGAGCAGGTTGAGCCGGGTCTTCGTTGGGCGCCAACGTTCATTGACTCAGTAATCCCAGTTGATGTTCAGTCAATTCGCGACCAGTCATCTTCAGGCTCTATGCTTACAGAAGACGAAAACGTGGTAAGCGTTCAAATGGAAATGCAATTTCGCGTTGTAGACCCATATCGTTGGACGTTTGCCGTTGAAAGCCCTGAGCAGAGTTTAAGTCAGTCTCTTGATAGCGCTATTCGCTACGTAGTTGGCCACTCTAAAATGGACGACGTACTTACCGACGGCCGTGAAGTAACGCGTCAGCGTGTATGGGAAGAGCTTCAAGCGATCATTGAACCCTACAACATGGGTGTTTCCATTATCGATATGAACTTCCGTGATGCCCGCCCACCAGAGCAAGTTAAAGATGCTTTTGATGATGCGATTGCTGCACAGGAAGATGAACAACGTTTTATTCGTGAAGCTGAAGCTTATGCGAGAGAGATTGAGCCACGTGCACGTGGTCAAGTAAATCGTATGAATGAAGAAGCGCAAGCCTATAAAGAGCGTGTAACGTTGGAAGCGCAGGGTGAAGTGGCACGTTTTGAAGAGCTGCTTCCACAATATGAGCGCGCACCTCAGGTTACTCGCGAACGTATCTATCTTGAAACCATGGAAGAAGTGTTGGGTAACACCAGCAAAATCATGGTTGATAGCAAAGGCGGAAACAACATGATGTACCTGCCTCTGGATAAAATTATGGAGCGTCAGCAGTCGTCGTCTAACGATCGCTCACGCAACACGCTAGAAAGCTTACAAACACCTGTAACTGATACTTCAGGCAGAAGCCGTAATTCGTCGCCAACCTCTGGTTTACGCGGTGACAGCTACAGAGAAGGGAGATAAGCATAATGAAGAATTTATTAATAGCAGCATTCGTTCTTCTTGTTTTGCTTGCATCAGGTTCTCTGTTTGCAGTTAAAGAGGGTGAGCGTGCCATTGTTATTCAATTTGGTAAGGTTCAGCGCGATGACGCGACCGGTGAAACTCGGGTTTTTGAGCCAGGTTTACACTTTAAACTTCCGTTTATTGACTCGGTACGCCATTTAGATGCGCGTATTCAAACGTTGGATGGAACGCCTGATCGCTTTGTAACAAGCGAGAAGAAAGACCTGATTGTTGACTCTTATGTTAAGTGGCGCATAGAAGACTTTGCACGTTACTACCTATCAACGGGTGGCAACAAGCTGCAAGCAGAAGCGCTACTGAAGCAAAAAGTAAACAACGGCCTACGTTCTGAGTTTGGTACTCGTACTATTGCACAAATCGTTTCTGGTGAGCGTTCAGCGCTTATGAACCAGGCAATGGAACAAGCTTCTACATCGTCTGATGAGCTTGGTATTGAAATTGTAGACGTACGCGTTAAGCAGATTAACTTACCCACTGAAGTGAGCAACTCGATCTTCCAGCGTATGCGCGCAGAGCGTGCCGCCGTAGCTCGTGAGCATCGTTCAGAAGGTCAAGAGCAAGCCGAAGTCATTAAGGCAAACATTGATGCGAAGGTAACGGTAATGCTTGCTGATGCTGAGCGTAATGCACGTCAACTTCGCGGTGAAGGTGATGCGATTGCGGCACAAATTTACGCTGACGCTTACTCAAAGAACGCTGATTTTTACAGCTTCCTGCGCAGTATGGACGCGTATAAGCAAAGCTTTAACAGCAAACAAGATGTCATGGTTATTGCACCAGACAGCGACTTCTTCAAGTATATGAACAAGTCAAACGGTAACTAAATAGCCGTAATTTGAAGCTTTAAAAACCAGTCTTTTTAGACTGGTTTTTTTACGCCTTTTGAAAGGCTAACGGTATGATATAGCGAGTTATATTTAATCTGTGTAGCCGGGCCATTTAGGAAAATGTACACTGACTTAACCCTTCATTTACCCTATCTACTGCCAAAATTTTACTAAATCGAGTAAAATACCGTCTGAATACTATTAAAACACGTCACTATTTATGTACAAGGTTGATGCCTTCCCAGCATTAACCTTGGTGTGGTAGACGTCAATAAACGACAGAGGGAAGATTTTGACAACGGAAAATACAAATACAGTGTCTGCCGATGATAGGAGCGGACAAGGTGGGTTATTCTCGCGATTTCTCACCACGGTGGAATGGTTAGGAAACCTGCTCCCACATCCAGTAACGCTGTTCGCTCTGCTTTCACTTTTCATTGTGTTACTTAGTGGGATACTTGGTTACTTTGACATTGCTGTAGCTGACCCTCGCCCAATAGGTGCAAAGGGGCGTGAAGAAGACGGTATGATTGAAGTCATATCGCTGATGAGCGCAGAAGGTTTGCAGCGAATAGTGACAGGCTTGGTTACCAATTTCACAGGCTTTGCGCCACTGGGTACCGTACTTGTTGCGCTTCTTGGTGTATCGGTAGCAGAACATTCTGGCCTGTTATCAGCAGCAATGCGCGCGTTGGTAATGAATGCCTCTAAACGTGCCGTGACCTTTGCTATCGTCTTCGCAGGTATCATTTCAAACACAGCATCAGAGCTTGGCTACGTGGTACTTATTCCACTGGCCGCGATGATTTTCCACTCGTTAGGTCGTCACCCGTTAGCGGGTCTGGCCGCCGCGTTTGCAGGTGTATCGGCTGGCTATAGCGCCAACCTACTGCTTGGAACTGTCGACCCACTGTTGTCGGGTATCACGGAAGCCGCTGCTCACATGATTGACCCCGACTATATGGTAGGTCCAGAAGTAAACTGGTACTTCATGTTCATCAGTACCTTCGTTGTAGCCACAATGGGCGCGTTGGTCACCGAAAAGGTTGTTGAGCCGAGACTCGGTAAATTTGACCCTGCTGATGCTTCCATAGATTTAGGCAAGCAATCAATGGACGCGCCTACGGATTTAGAAAAGAAAGGCCTGCGTTGGGCAGGTATATCGTTTGTTATTGTTTGCGCGATACTAGCGCTAACGGTAGTGCCAGAAAACGGTATATTGCGTCATCCAGAAACAGGTGAAGTAGCGGGCTCTCCGTTCCTTAAAGGCATTGTTGCATTCATATTTATCACCTTTGCTATTCCTGGCTTTGTTTACGGTAAAGTTACCAAGTCGATGAAGAACGACAAAGATGTTATTGATGCCATGTCTAAGAGCATGGGGGCAATGGGTCTTTACATTACGCTAGTATTCTTTGCTGCGCAGTTTGTTGCGTTTTTCAAGTGGACAAACCTAGGTACAGTATTAGCCGTTAAAGGTGCTGCGTTGTTACAAGCGGCAGGGTTAGATGGCCCAGCGGTGTTTATTCTGTTTATTTTGATGTGTGGTGTAGTGAACCTGTCGCTAGGGAGTGCATCAGCGCAATGGGCGGTAACAGCACCTATTTTTGTGCCAATGCTCATGCTCATAGGCTACGCGCCTGAAGTGATTCAAGCTGCATACCGTATCGGCGATTCAGTAACAAACGTCATCGCGCCAATGATGAGCTATTTCGGCCTAATCTTGGCCATGGCTGCAAGGTACAAGAAAGACTTGGGAATGGGCACGCTTATAGCAATGATGTTGCCTTACTCTATGGTGTTTATCGTAGGCTGGACAATATTATTCTACATTTGGGTGTTTCTGCTCGGAATGCCAGTTGGCCCAGGCGCGGCGACATATTATCAGCCTTAATTAAATAGCTTGGTCAAAAGCCACCTAGTTTAATAAGTGGCGAGCTAAAAGCGGCACATGTTTTTGAAAAGTATTTTCGAACATATGTCGCTTTTTTAATACCTAAAATCTATCACGGTAATCTCAGTTTTTTGACGTTACGGCAGATCATAATCTAAGGTAATTCAGTATAATACGGATATAGCGCAGTACTTCTCGGACTATGAATACATGAAATACAAATCGAACAAAGGTTTTACTCACGGGCAACCAGCTGACTCTTATACAAATCT
>NZ_JAFLMX010000337.1:0-7671 GCF_017849675.1 Alteromonas sp. AO-Serp | reverse complement strand
AGACCCAGGTATTAGTGGTGTAGGCCTTGAAAACCTTGTTAAGCAGTACCAATCGGTAGAGAAGATGATTGCACGTATGAAACGTCTTATGCCTGCATCTATCCTCTACAGAATGCTTTACACGCCTACGCTAAACCTTGAAGACCTTAAAGATCAATCTGCACTAGAGCATGTGGCGAAACACTTCGTAGAGCAGCTTACAGAGCGCGAAAACGATGGTGCTACATACCGTTATGAAATTCGCACTGATGCTGAGCTTAGCGAGTACTACATTACAATCATTATGCGTATGCACGGTATCGATTATGAGTACGTTATCGATCATGAGTTTATCGAGTCGTCTGAATATCAGCGCCTTAAAGAGCTTAACCTTGCCATTAACGACATGATGGGCAAAGACGCCTATATTCAGCGTGGCGAGCGTAGACAGCCAGTTGAGTCTTTCAAAGAAGCCCTAGAGTGGCTAATGAATGAAGCGAAACGCGGCCAATACATTCAGCGCTATAAAGGGCTAGGTGAAATGAACCCTGAGCAACTATGGGAAACCACCATGGATCCTGAAAGCCGCCGTATGCTACAAGTTACCATTGAGGATGCCATTGGTTGTGACCAGCTGTTCACTACATTGATGGGTGACCAAGTTGAGCCTCGTCGAGAGTTTATTGAAGCTAACGCGCTTAAAGTGGAAAACTTAGACGTGTAGATTATTTATTTAATGATGCATATTTTAAAAACGACCCAGGTAGGGTCGTTTTTTTTGTGTACAAAAATGTATCTTAACGAAATGTTGAAGAGCCTTACAAAAGAGTAAAAGTTGTTCTAGTATAAATTTATGTGACAAGCTGATAAGTGGTCTTATCAACTAAAACAGGGACATATAAATGACAGGACGTTTGTGTATTATTTCCATCTTCGTTGCGTTTTTAATAATAGGCTGTTCAAAACAGGCTGGACTTACAGAGTCTCAGATTCGACTATCAGAGGCCAAGAAAGCCCAGGCTGTTCTCATTGAAAAAGCGAACATCATTCTAGATACCAAAGTTAAGGGTATTTTCCTAGAAGATTTAAACCACATTTCTTATGCGAGTGAAATAGCACTTCGTGCTAAGCAAGTATTTATTGATGCCAAAATTAACCTTAAGAGCGAAAGCTTAGCAGCCCTTGATAATCGAATTGGTTCTTATGTAAATAGTGCAGGCCTAACAGCAGTAAAGCTCCTGCACCAGTCAGTAGATATGACGGTAAGCTTCAAGAAAGACATAGAAGATATGCCATTACAGCCACTAACCAGTAATAGTACGTCGACAAGTGATGGCATGGTGAAATTTTTGGCTAAGCAATACAGCGTTGATATTAAATCATGTTGTATATCTGATTTGAAAGATATCGCCATATTTTTGAGTCAAGTAGACGAGCTGGAGCATTACCCGTTAAGAAAAATGATTGCGAATGTAGAGGTAAGATTATCAAGCGTCTTAAGACATCCTGAAACCGCGAAGAAATACAAAAATGAAATAAATGCGATAGGTGAACAATATAAAAACACTCAATCAGCAAATAAACGTTAAATAATGGACTTAAAGGGATGGAAAATATTATGGAAAAAACAGTCATTGCATGCATGGGATTGCTAATGCTCCACACGGTAACAAGCGCATTAGCACAAACTAATTATAAGATTGTAGATAATGCCGATAAATCGGTAACAGTGACAAACGGAGCAGAAAAAGAAACCGTGCTAGTCATTGAAGACGAGGTAAAGTTTTCTATATCTCGTACACCAAGTATCAATAAATCCCAGCCACCGCTACAGAACAATAATATTTCCCTTAAAGGTGGTGTATTTGGCTTAACAATCAATGAGAGTGTAACAAGTATGCTGCGCGTACTCGGTACACCTACGTCAACGTATAGCGTTAACAAAGACACCGTGCTGTATTCTTATGGGAGAAACCTTTGGGTGGTGACCCACAAAGGAATAGTAAAAAAAGTGACTACAGAAAATCACTGGTTATCAACAACCCTTACTAATTCTATTGCCTTTGATAATCGGTTTAACAGCGATTGGCTTATAGAAGAGAAAGTCGGCTACGAGACTAAAAAGGCGGAATTGTTAAAACAGTTGCCTGAGGGGAATCAAATTGAAAGAGGCAAATACCGATTTACTCTGAAAAAGGAAGCTGATGTAAATCTTGATGTAATAATAGATTTGAAAATTATAAACGGTGAAAAGGAATGGCTAGTTAACGGCTTCGAGTATGGATATACGGATACTGCTTATATAAAAGATTCAAGCAATGAAACTGAGAAAGCACATCAATACAATGAAGTTATCGCTTTTGTTGACAGTAAGCGTAAACAGGGTGAAACCATAACGATAGAGCAATTAGATGAGCAGGGGTTTCGTCCAATTTTTGATGCTTATGCGGATAACGGTGATGTTATTCAAGTATATGGCAACCATCTTGTACTGAACTTTAGTTATCAAGAACTAAGTAAGTTATCTGTTTACGAAAGTGTGTTTAGAAACAAACAGAATCTAGAAGATTGGAAGTTTGCAGAGCACTATTTTGAACAACCTAGCACTGAGGTTAAGGCGCTTTACGGTGATGAAGTAATGGGTAATGACGATTATTGGCAGGTATTTCTAGATGATGCAAAGTACGATCTATATTTCGTTGAAAACGATGATGGGACAATGATGCTAACCGAACTTGAAATAGAATTCTTTTAAATACCTGCTGCGAAAAAGACTAAAAGCGATCTTTCTCGCAGAAGGTGAATAGTCAAACCTAAGCTAACTACAATTTAGACACGACCAAGGCGACTTCCCCCGCACTTGCTGCTGTTGCTGTAAAGCGATAGGTGCCAGTTGAGGAGGGGGTAAATTGCAAGTTCTCTGAGCCCTGTTCGCAGACTAAATAAACAGTGGAGCCTAACATTACAGGCTGCCCTTTATATTTGCCGCCACAGCTTTGTGAGGGCGTCCATTTTGCATCTGACAACCTAAAATCATAAGGTTGTCCGTCGGCTATGAGTTCAACGTCTACTGTCCAGCCTGAATTTGATCGTTTGAACTTGTAACTTGGGTCAGCCTCCCACCAGTTAAATACACCTCTAAGAAACATGTTTTCGAATTGAATGCGAGGCACGTCCGGTGCTATTTCTGGAATTTTAAAACTTCCACTGCTTGAGCATGCTGAAAGTGTTATGCATATAGAAGCAATAGTTAGTAACTTTTTCACAGCGTCTCCATTTATAAAAAAGCCCAACGTTAAGGCTGGGCTCTTTGTTTTTCACGGCATAAAACCGCGTTAACTCTTACTAGCCTACGACTTCGCGAGAATAGATATATCTGCGGTAGTAAGGAAAAGTTGCCTTAAAAGCGACAGTAAAGCAAGTCGGTTATTTTTAACCGCTTCGTCATCAGCCATAACCATTACGTTATCGAAGAAGTTATCGATTACATTACGTAAGGTTGCAAGCGCAGTAAGAATACGCGTGTAGTCCTGTGAAGGAACAGCAATATCAACTTCTTTCTGTGCGGCTTTCAGCTCAACGTAAAGCGCTTTTTCAGCTTCTTCAGCTAACAGTGACTCATCAATATTCACTGTGTCTGTCACTTCAACGTTCTGCTTAGCAAGGATGTTTGCAACACGCTTGTTAGCGGCAGCTAGCGCTTCGGCTTCTTCCAATGCTCTGAACTTATCTACCGCATGAACTCGGGCTAAGTAGTCAGCTGGCTTAGTAGGGCGACGAGCAGCAACGGCCTGAATAACGTCAATGGCGATAGCTTGATCTTGTAGGAGCGCAGTAAATCGACCCAATACAAAATCAACAACCTGAGATTGTGTTTCTGCATTCGTTAACTTATCGCCATACACATCGATAGCTTTGCTTACTAACGTTTCAAGATCTAGCGGCAGTGACAGCTCAGTGACAATACGTAATACACCGATAGCTGCACGACGAAGCGCAAATGGGTCTTTATCACCCTTCGGTAACTGGCCAATACCAAAAATACCCACAAGAGTATCTAGTTTGTCAGCAAGCGCGACCGACGCGCTAACGCCTGAACTAGGAAGTGCGTCACCAGCAAAACGCGGCATGTATTGTTCATACAGTGCTTCTGTAACGGGCGCATCTTCACCGTCGTTTAGCGCATAGTATTTACCCATAACACCTTGAACGTCAGGGAACTCCATAACCATGTTCGACATCAAGTCGGTTTTAGCTAGAAGACCTGCTCGTGCAGCTTGTGTTTCATTCGCATCTATTTGCGACGCAATAAACGCCGATAGGGCGGATATACGCTCAGACTTTTCTTTTAGCGTACCAAGCTGTTTTTGGAACAACACGGTTTCTAAGCTTTCAAGGCGGCTTTCTAATGTCGTCTTTTTATCGCTGTTAAAGAAGAACTCAGCGTCTGCAAGACGAGGGCGGATAACCTTTTCATTGCCAGAAATAACTTGAGACGCATCGCGACTTTCGATATTCGTTACAAATAAGAAAGTGTTTGAAAGTGCACCATCGCTATCTAGCAGCGGCACATATTTTTGGTCGTCTTTCATGGTATAGATAAGCGCTTCTTTCGGTACTGCCAAGAAAGCCTCATCAAACCCAGCTTGAAGTACAACCGGCCACTCTACAAGTGACGCGATTTCTTCCAGTAAGTCTTCATTATAGTCTGGCTTAAGCGACAAGCTTTGCGCTGCGTCTTCAAGCTGCTGACGCACTTTATCTTTACGCGCCTCAAAATCTGCCAGCACATATTGTTGCTCTAGGGCAGAGGCGTAATTGTCAGCATGATCAAGTTCAAAGCGACCTTCGCCGTGGAATCGGTGACCCTGAACAACGCGGCCGCTTGTTAAACCCAATACAGAAACGTTAACCACTTCGCTTCCGTAAAGCACGCAAAGGGTGTGTACCGGGCGTATAAACTGAGTATTGTAATTACCCCAACGCATCGGCTTTGGAATAGGTAGCTTGCTTACCGCTTGGTTTATAAGGCCTTCCAATAACTCTGCAACTGATTGACCCGGAACGTGGGCTTTATGAAGTAACCACTCTCCTTTGTCAGTTACAAGGCGCTCTGCGTCAGCAACGTCAATGCCGTTACCGCGAGCCCAACCTTGTGCTGCTTTAGTGGGATTACCGTCGGCGTCAAACGCGGCTGATACTGCTGGGCCGCGTTTCTCTACTACTTTGTCAGCCTGACCTTCAGCAAGACCTGAAACATAAACGGCTAAGCGGCGAGGAGCTGCAAACCAGCTGACTGAATCAAAGCTTAAGTCAGCTTGCGTAAGCGCAGCTTCAAACTGCGTGGCGAAGGCTTCACCTAAAGACTTAAGCGCTTTTGGTGGGAGTTCTTCAGTACCTAATTCAACTAAACAATTTTCTGTACGCACGCTTATGCCTCCTTGTTACATAGTGGGAAGCCAAGTGCTTCACGTGCTTGGTAATAGCTTTCTGCACACGCTTTGGCTAGCGTTCGAACGCGAAGAATATAGCGCTGGCGTTCAGTCACTGAGATAGCATGACGAGCATCAAGCAAGTTAAATGCGTGTGACGCCTTCATAACCTGCTCATAGGCAGGAAGTGGAAGGTTGTTTTCGATAAGCTTTTTGCTTTCTGCTTCACATTCGTCGAAGGTTCTAAATAAGGCTTCAACGTTGGCGTGTTCGAAGTTATACGTCGATTGTTCTACTTCGTTTTGATGGAACACATCGCCATAGGTCACTTTGCCCATAGGGCCGTCAGTCCAAACCAGGTCGTAGATACTATCGACACCTTGAACGTACATGGCGAGTCGCTCTAAGCCGTAGGTAATTTCGCCGGTAACAGGCTTACACTCTAGACCGCCTACCTGCTGGAAGTAGGTAAACTGAGTTACTTCCATACCGTTTAGCCACACTTCCCAACCTAGACCCCACGCACCAAGCGTGGGTGATTCCCAGTTGTCTTCTACGAAGCGAATGTCATGAACCAGCGGATCGAATCCTAACTCTTTCAAAGAGCCCAAGTACAACTCCTGAATATTGTCAGGTGAAGGCTTAAGCATTACTTGGAACTGATAGTAATGTTGTAAGCGGTTTGGGTTCTCACCGTAACGACCATCGGTTGGTCTACGGCACGGTTGAACATAGGCGCTACTCATTGGCTCTGGACCTAAAGAACGTAGGAACGTCATAGGGTGAAAAGTACCGGCACCCACTTCCATATCCAGAGGCTGAATAATAACGCAGCCCTGACGCGCCCAATAATCTTGAAGCGCAAGGATCAACCCTTGAAAGGTCTTAATATCGTATTTCTGCATACATCCGCTGCTTATTAGTTATCTGACTTAAAATAAAGGTGGGATAGTATACAATTTGTGAGGCATAGTATGTAGGTGTAAAGGGTGAAAAAACGTCACGAATAAAGCCAATATGCCACTTCACAACAAGGATTTAATCTTAAGCCATGCCCAATCAAACAAAAATAGAAAAAAATATGCCTTTGCATCGCTGCGGTTGGGTAAGCAGCGACCCTATTTATTTAGCGTATCATGATAACGAATGGGGTGTACCCGAGCTAGATAGGCGCGCGTTGTTTGCTAAGTTATGCCTCGATGGACAACAGGCTGGTTTATCTTGGCTGACCATTTTGAAAAAACAGCAGAATTTTGAACAGGCATTCTATCAGTTCGACCCTGAGAAAATTTCGAAGATGGGCCCCGCTGATGTCGACAGACTTATGCAAGATAGCGGCATAATCAGAAACAAGCTCAAAATAGAGTCGGTTATCAAAAATGCCAAGGGTTTTTTAGCTATCGAAGCGTCGCAGCCATTCAGTGATTTTATTTGGCAATTTACATATGGACGTACGGTCATTAATGCATGGGAAGACTTCAGGCAAGCACCCACATCAACCGATGCGTCTAAAGCAATGTCAAAAGCACTTAAAAAGCACGGATTTAATTTCGTAGGTGAAACGATTTGCTACGCTTTTATGCAAGCTGTAGGTATGGTCAATGACCACGAGGTAGGGTGTCATTGCTACGAGCGTACCTGCGACCTCGCGATAAAGTGATATAGGCAAAGGTAACCGGGTTAAAAAAATGGCCGACTACATACTGTACTCGGCCATTTTCGATATTGATTGCATCAGTTTTTATCTTTTAAATCAGCGTAGCGCTTACTCGTTATTTAGTGGCTATAAGTGTCTCACAATACGCCTTCAGCGGTGGTAATTCGTCCAACACTTTAGATTCGTACTCCGATTCAATCTGCTCGCGAGCGATATCTTGCTTTCTTCGCTCATTCTTAGGTAGCTGTTGCCTTGCTTCTAAAATTGCAAAACCGCTTACCTCTGTGAATAGTGCATGAATGTTGGGATACTGCGCTTTAAAATCAGGCGGAGTACTTATTGGAAGCGCGTTAAGCAAGTTCACGATGCGAATTACGCCTTCTGACAAATCACATTGCTGCTGCTCCATCGCCTTAGCTATTACTATAATACTGTCGGTTATAGTGGCTACGCGCGACTGCCTTGCGGCTTCTTGTCGCTCTTTTTGCTGTTTTAACATAAACAGCAGTTTGCCTGCGTAAAAGCCTAGCGCAAGAATAATTAGTAGCGCGATGCCTGAAAGTACTGCCCAAAGCATGACTCTTTCCCGTTTTTTATTAGTGC
>NZ_JAFLMX010000168.1:0-2669 GCF_017849675.1 Alteromonas sp. AO-Serp | reverse complement strand
GTATTGTGTTTATCGACGAAATTGACAAAATTTGTAAGCGCGAGGGTAACTCATCGGCTGATGTATCTCGCGAAGGTGTTCAGCGTGACTTGCTTCCACTTGTGGAAGGTTCAACGGTTTCGACAAAACACGGCATGGTTAAAACTGACCATATCTTGTTTATCGCTTCGGGCGCATTCCAAATGAGCAAGCCGTCTGACCTTATTCCAGAGCTTCAGGGTCGTCTTCCAATTCGCGTTGAGCTATCTGCGCTTAAAGTCGGTGACTTCAAGCGCATTCTTACCGAGCCGAATGCGTCATTAACTCACCAGTACATTGCGCTAATGAAGACCGAAGGCGTGGATATTAGTTTCGACGATTCTGGTATACAGCGTATAGCCGAAGCGGCATGGCAGGTGAATGAGCGCACTGAAAACATTGGTGCCCGCCGTTTGCACACCGTGCTAGAGCGCCTTATGGAAGATATCTCGTTTGACGCCTCTGAAAAGAGCGGTGAGTCGTTCGTGATTGATGCAGACTACGTTAACAGCCACTTAGAGACCTTGGTAGATAACGAAGATCTGTCGCGCTTTATCTTGTAATTTAGCGCTAAGTAGAAGGGTTAGTTGATATGTTCAACTAACCCTTCTACATGAACAAGAATTAAAAAGCCGACGTTAAGTCGGCTTTTTTACCATTCTACTTTTTCCCAATGGTCTTCGACTTCTTCAAGACGAATTATTTTTGCAGCTTCTTCCGCTTGGGTATTTGCTAGTAAATCAAGAAAGTAACTTACGGGATTATTCTTCTCTTGGCTTTCCATGTATAAGGCTCTTAAGGCAGCATCTGTTGTCCGTGGAATTTTTGTTTGACCTTTCTCATAACGCGCAATGGTCTGTTCATCAACACCAAAACGATTCGCCAGCATTTTTTGAGAAACATTTAGTTCTACACGTAAGAATTTAAACTCATCATGAGCAAGAGGCTTGTTGGTATTAACAATTGTCTGTGCTATCGCACTATGAAGACCGTTCATATCGTCAATGCTTGTATATTCTTCACCGTCTACAACTTCAACGGTAACACCGTTTTTCAGGTATACATTTGATAACCCGCTTTCAGTGTAATGGTACATTTTACCCTCTCAACTTATCCATACAGTAATTAGAAATGACATTGGACTATCATGATGATTTTTAAGTGCAACAGTGAGTTCGATAACTTTGCCCGCAGCTAAACCTTTCAAATTAAATTTCCAGTCTCCAGAAATATCAAGATATGGCCCCTCTCTAAATACTGAGTGCTTACTTTTTAATAAAGTGATCACCTGACCTGTAGTGATTCCTCGCTCATGCATGCGCTGTTTAACATGTTTAGTCCACCGAATCCGGTGAGTATAGTTTTCTGCGAGGTCATTCATTATTTTTCTGGCAGTTTCCTCTGTAAGAGGGAATTCATTAATACCTTGGGGATTGTGATTAGCCATGAATGCCTTTTGAAATTCATCCTATCATATTGATAGGTTGTTGGGGTGTTGTCAATGATTGCGTAAAGGCTTCTAAACAATCGCAAATTTGTTTTGGAAACCCAATTAGCCTGTAAGCGTCCTGCTTGCTACGACGAAGTCTTCACCAGCAGTGCTACCAATTTTTCTGTTATATCTAGACCGGTATCGTTCTCTACTTTTAGGAAGTAAGGGCTGGGGTTGGCCTCTAAAAAAAAGTATTTTCCCTTCGCACTTTTACGCCAGTCTATCGCACACCAGTGCATACCTAATGCTTTGCATATTTTGACAGCTAGCTGCTGAACATCTCTGGGGACTAGGGTTACCGATACGCTCGCATTGTCGTCATTCCTGTAATCTAATTCACTTGAGTCGATTTGTACGCTGAGTACGTCATTGCCAAGCACATAGCTTCGTACATTCACGCCTGCAATATATTTTTGAAAGGTAACAGGGCGTTCACCTAAAAGCGCATTGAGTAACGAGCGCATGTTTGGTTGTTTATTCACAAACTGCGCAGTTCGACCGCCGCGTACAGGCTTGTAAATAACGTCTCGCATATTGTTACAAAACTGCGAAGCAACCTCGGGTGCATTGCCAACAAAGGTGTAGGGAATATGTGCTCCTAGTTTGCCAGCAATACGCGATTGATAAGGTTTACACTGGTGGCTTCGAACAGCGTCGATAGAGTTCACCCATTTAATGTCGCTATAGCTGAACCAGCAAAGTAGCGTACTTGCTCGCTCTTGCTCAACCCACCCCGCGTTTTCTAACAAACTAGAGTCTCTATCATCAGAATTATCACGCTGTGCTTGAGCGTCTGCACTGCTATCATTTCTAGCGTTTTCACTCGGGGACTTAGGTGGCAATCCTGGCAAGTACTCATGCCAATAAGCGGCCTGGGTATTCGAGAACGTAACTCTAGATTGGTCGCAAAGTGAAGGTGAATTAAAATGAATTAGCCCGTCATCAAAGTCAGGGTCATAGCTGATGGTCCAGGTAGAGCCAAAATGCTGCGTATTGGCAAAGTAAAAGGGCGTGTTACTTTGGCGAAGCGCCATGGCTATATGTTGAATTTGTGGGTCTTGTTCACTGCCTAGTAGAGCTACGTGCATTTGCGTTCCTTGCTAGGATTTTTGCATATTGATAGAAGTTGATAGTTTTCAAAGCAACACATGGGATATTG
>NZ_JAFLMX010000010.1:0-1746 GCF_017849675.1 Alteromonas sp. AO-Serp | reverse complement strand
AAGCCTTGTACAACACGCTCTTTCATGCGGTCAAAATCTTCTTGGGTGAACGCAGGGTTGAACAGCTTTTCTTTCAATAGCGCTAGGGTTTCATTTAAATGCTTGGTTAAAGTAGACACGTAAACCTGTGAGTATCTACCTGCAGTACTAAATCGGATAGCGCTACCCAGTTTTGCAAGTTCGCTGGCTAATTCTTCGTTGCTGTAATGCTTTGTAGTTTCATTCATAAGTAACGCGGTTAAGTAGGCCGTGCCCGCTTTACCCTCAGGGTCTAGCAACATGCCTCCATCCATACCTAGTGTAAGCGTTACCGTTGGCGTTTCGGTGCTGGTTACGCCAAGTATTTCAATGCCGTTAGCAAGTTCAGATTCCCAATAATCAGGAACTTCCACAACCGGTGCCTCACCGGCTTTCGGCATTACGCTTCTATCAAAGCTAGGGGCTGTATTGGTAGATAGGGCACTGGAAACGGCTTCATTTTCAGACACTTCTACCGTATCGATTTCAATATTTCTCACTGGACGTTCAAAGGTCTGCTTAGCTGCAGCGAGCTGAGCCTGCCCTTTGGGCACCACGCTTAACACAATGCTGTTGGCGTCTTTAATATATTTGTTGTAAACACGCATAACGTCTTCAGCAGTTACGGCGTTGTAACGCGCAATATCTTCGGCAATCAAATCTGGCGTTTGGTAAAAGGTTTCGTTAGCGGCGAGGGCTGACACTTTGCCAGATACACTTTGTAAGCCAAATACCGTACGCGCTTCAATTTGTCCTTTTGTACGCGCTAAATCATCTGCCGTTACACCACGTGTCTCAAACTCTTTTAGGGTTTCATTCAGTACGTTCTGGAGAGTAGAAAGTGAGGTAATTTTTGCAGGGTTAGCCAAAGCGAGTAGCTGGAATTCACAGGCAAGTTCGCGGCAAGGGTGAGACACCACGGCTTGCACCGCCATGCCTTCTTTCACTAGGTTTTTGTAAAACAGTGAGGTTTTTCCACCGCCTAAAATATCGGCCAACACGTCCAGTGGCGCTTCGTCTTCATGGCGACCATACACTGTAGGATAAGTTATTTGCAGAAGCGGAAGATGAACTTTATCTTCTAACGTTACATAACGGGTTTCGTCTAGCGTTACTGGCTGAGGCTCAGGCTCTTCTACTTTCGGTCCTGTTGGGATTTCCCCAAAGTACTTATTCACCCACGCTTTGGTTTTGGCTACGTCGATATCGCCACCAATAGTTAGGACCGCATTGTTCGGGCCATACCAGCGCTTAAAAAAGGCTTTTAGGTCATTGACGTCAACGCGGTCTAAATCTTCTACATAGCCGATAGTCATCCACGAGTATGGATGCCCTTCAGGATATAGCGCTTCACCATTAAGCTCGAAACGCAATCCATAGGGCTGATTGTCCACACGCTGCGCACGCTCGTTTTTAACCGTTTCTCTTTGGTTTTCAAACTTAGTTTGGTCTACGGCCTCTAAAAGATAGCCCATTCTGTCAGACTCTAACCAAAGGACTTTTTCTAATTGGTTGGCAGGCACTGTTTCAAAATAGTTAGTGCGATCGGTATTGGTTGTGCCATTTAAGTTACCGCCCGATTCTGTAATAACCTTAAAATGCTGCTCATCGGCAACGTGTTTTGAGCCTTGAAACATCATGTGCTCAAAAAAGTGAGCAAAACCCGATTTACATAACTCTACACGCCCACACCTGTCTCTTATAAACATAAGACGCTGCCGAAGAAGA
>NZ_JAFLMX010000225.1:0-7755 GCF_017849675.1 Alteromonas sp. AO-Serp | reverse complement strand
TTGGTTTCTGCTGGCTTAAGACCACGGTTGATCATAGCCACATCTTCACCTGTCAATGTACCTGCCGCTTGCTTAAGCGTAACCACTGACTGAATAAAGTCATAGCGTGCGCCCGCAAGGTTACGACGTGCATCGAACAGGTTACGTGTGCTGTCTAGCACGTCAACAATGGTACGTGTACCTACATCAAAACCTGCTTCTGTTGCTTTAAGGGCGCTGTCTGCTGAGACCACTGACTGCTCTAAAGCACGAATCGTTGAGATTGACGCTTTTACATTGTTAAACGAGCTGCGAATAGACTGCACAGTTTGACGATAAGTCTGTTCAGCTGCTTGGCTTGCTGCAACATAGTTAAACTTAGCTTGGTCGGTTTGCGATGAAACGCGAGAGCCTTGATAGATAGGCACATTCAATTGAACCGCAACTGACTGACTATCAAGATAAGGTGTTTCAAACTGTAAGAACGGGTTTGAAATATCGTCTTTGCTTCGCGATGCGTTAGCTGTTAAACCAAGGGTAGGTAAGTGACCCGAGCGCGCAATTGAAATATCTTCTTTCGCGATATCCATAGCAAGTCTGTCAACCAGAAGTGCTAAGTTTTTATCCTGCGCAGTTTCTAGCCACTCATCGACAGCCGCTGGCACAGGCATAGTTGCGGCAAAATTCTCTGTGTTTAGCCCAAACAAACGATCGTGATATTTACCTGTAATTACGCGAAGCGCTTCAAGAGCAAATTCAAGCTGGTTCTTTGCTTGGATTTCCTGCGCCACCGTGCTGTCGTAATTGGCCTGAGCTTCGTGTACGTCAGTAATAGCCGTTAAACCCACTTCAAAACGCTGGCGAGTTTGTTCTAACTGGCGCTCAATGGCACGTTTTTCAGCGCCCACAAATTCAACATTGTCACGTGCACGTAGTACGTCAAAATAAGCAGTAACCGTACGCACAATAACGTCTTGCATGCTAGCGGCAAGCTGGGCGTCGCTTTGCTCGGCCACTTTTTCAGCGCGATCCAGCCCTAGCCAGTTTGCGTGGTCGTAAAGTGACATTTGTACCTGCAAACCATAATCGATAGTGTCTACGTCTGTTTCAAATACCACAATTTGAAGGTCATCAGCATTAGCACCTAACGTTTGTGCACGTTCAGCTGTAGAAGTTGTATAGCCTACCGAGCCAGATATCTGTGGTAGAAGGTTTGCGCGGCTAATACTAATCCCTTCAAACGCTGCATCACGTTGCGCTTTCGCTTGGTTTACCAATGGGTCGTTCGCCAGTGCTTGTTGATATACCTGCATAAGGTCATCGGCCAGCGCACCCGTTGTCATCGAAACTCCGATAACCAGCGACAGAAGTGTTCGTTTCATGCTTACGTCTTCCTGTTGTGTTCAAGTTGCGTCGTCATTCGCTCTAAGGGACGACTTAATAAAACCAAGTGTATGAAAATTCAACCACAAACCGAAAGTCCAAACTCGTAACAGTATTTGATTAACTGTAACAGAATATGTGATCTACCCACGCAATTATTATAGTAATAGACGACTTGTAATATGATTTTCTGTTATTCGCTCACACCCCGTTATGCATTTTTAACGCATATACATGGTTGGTGTGTAAATGTACTATGTATGATAAATCTATTTGAACCATAAGTGTCAGCAAATGAGCAAGGAATTCCTTTCATTTACCTCAAATGACGTCGAAATCACTGACATTAAGCCAGTGTATCGTGGTTTCTTTACCATGAATCAGTATCAATTTAAGCACAAGTGTTTTAATGGAGAGTGGAGTGATACCGTCACGCGAGAAATATTTGAACGCGGTCATGCAGTAGGCGTTTTGCCTTACGATCCAGTTCTTCAAGAGTTTGTGCTAATCGAGCAAGTAAGAATTGGGGCATTAGCCACATCTTCAAGCCCTTGGTTGATAGAAATTATTGCTGGCATGATTGATGAAGGTGAAACACCTGAAGCGGTATGCCATAGAGAGTCTATGGAAGAGGCGGGTATCACGTTAGATAAATTAACGAAAGCATTGAGCTATTTGTCTAGTCCGGGCGGGACCACAGAAAGATTACATATTTTTATTGCAAAGACCGACGCTAGCCAAGCGCATGGTGTGCACGGCCTGGAAAGTGAGTCTGAAGATATTAAAGTGCATCGCATTAAAGAGAACACAGCCCTTGAATGGTTGGAGAATGGCCATATTGACAACGCCGCAGCGGTAATTGCGCTACAATGGTTCTTTATGCACAAAACACAACTTCTGGAGCAGTGGCAGACATCGTGACTCAACGCAACCAACGAAAATATGTACCTCATCTTCCTTCCATGCAGGCGCTTTGCGAACTGAACTACTCCCATGTTCTAAGAATTTTGCCTGATTGCGATACGGAAGATTTGAGCTATGAATTTTCGGTAGGAGTGGGCCTGTCTTATGAAATACGCATTGTGGAGTCTGCTCGCTACACCAGTACATTAAGTATTAAGCAAACCACTAAAGACATGCCGTCCTACTTAACGCCTAGTATGACGGTACGCCTATATCACGACGCTCGCATGGCTGAAGTCATCAATAGCCAAAATACGGGGGCGCTCGAACCCTCGTACGAGTATCCGAATTTAAAGATGCGCCAGCGCAACGAAAAGCATATGGTGAACATCTTTTTAGCTGAGTGGCTAAACTTCTGTTTGCAACACTCCTCAAACGTTACCTCTGAAGCGTGATTACACTTATACAACTCAGTGATTGCCACTTACTGAAAGATAAAAATAAAACGGGATATGCGGGTATAGCGCCCTATAAATCGCTGGCACGTGTGCTCAGTAGCGTTCGAGAATATGTTGTTGATAGCGCTGATATTAAAAATCACGCTGCTCAAAGAGCTGCCAGCGAGCCAGAACAGAGAGCAAAGCACCAAGTAATTGTGCTAGTGACTGGGGATATTAGTGGCGATAATTCACCTGAGAGCTACGAGCATTTTATCGCATTGATGGAGCAATATATTGAGTCAGCAAATATAGAATGGTTTGTGCTGGCGGGTAATCACGATAATAATCCGTACTTTGAAAAATATCTTGGCAGCCGTCATTTAAAGAGCAATGACCCGATAAGCTTTCCCAATTGGCAAATACACGGCCTGGATACCCGCGCTATAACCAATAAGCAAACGGCAGCCGGGGAAGTAAAAGAAAGCGATATACAGGCGCTAGAACAAGCACTAATTAGGTCACCACAGGCCAATCATCTCGTTGCACTTCATCACCACATATTGCCTTCAAACAGTTGGATGGATAAGCACTCGTTAGCTAACGGGCAACAGATAGCCGCGTTAATAGACGAACATCCACAAGTGAAAGCTGTCATTCACGGCCATGTGCATTCGCCATTGCGCCAGCAAATAGGAGTGAACAAAACGCGTTCTTACGCAAGCCCATCTACCTGTTGGCAATGGGAAATGCGCCCCGAATTCGGTGCTAGCAATGAAGCGCCAGGGTATCAGGTGATGAGCTTAATGGATGATTGCACGGTGGACGTTAAAGTTGTTCGGGTTTAGCTTTCGCGCTCTTTGCTTAAGCGTGGCTGTTTTGGAAGTATTTGGCGTTAAGAACAGTTTTGAACTCTCATCGAGTCCATATTAAATATAGAAACAGAGAACACAGAATAGAGAAAAATATGCAGCACATTTTATATCTTCACGGCTTTCTAAGTTCGCCGAAATCCATAAAGGCGCAAGCCACTAAACAATATTTTGAGCAGCATCACTCAAACGTTACCTTGCACATTCCTGAGCTGTCTAATTTTCCTAGCAAAGTGGAAGACCAGCTAATTTCACTTATTGAGAACACACCGGCACTGCTTGAAAACGGGCTGAAACTTATTGGTAGTTCAATGGGGGGGTATCTCTCTACGTTTTTGCTTGAAAAGTTTGGTGGCAAAGCCGTGTTAATCAATCCCGCTGTTCGCCCTTACGAGCTATTGCAAGGGTTTATCGGTGCCCACGAAAACCCTTACAGCAAGGAAAAGTTTGAAATAGTAGAAAGCGATATGGGGGTAATCCAAGCATTAGAAGCTGCCTCAATTAAAACGCCAGGCAATTACAAAGTGCTACTTCAGACCGAGGATGAAACACTGGATTACCGCTTAGCGGCTGAAAAGTACGCACAAAGTCATCTGGTTATTGAAGAAGGCGGCGATCACAGCTTTGTAGGTTACGAAAATCACTTACCTGCTATTGCCGAGTTTTTGCTGAAATAAGCGCATTGCCAGTATGTACTCGCCCTGCTAACATCAATCCTATGCTGTGTGGCGCTATGCTTGCTGAAGTTACTATAGCTAACCTTAGCGCCGCGTACCTCTTTCTTTGTCGCTGGCTTAAATAACAACCATAACTATGTCAAATCAATACAATTCAGATGCTATCGAGGTTTTAAACGGCCTTGACCCCGTAAAACGCCGCCCTGGTATGTATACCGACACTACCCGCCCAAATCACTTGGGTCAGGAAGTCATCGATAACAGTGTGGATGAAGCGCTTGCTGGGCACGCCTCTAACATCAAAGTAATTTTGCATGAAGACCAATCATTAGAAGTTATCGACGATGGTCGTGGTATGCCGGTAGATATCCACCCTGAAGAAGGGATATCAGGCGTAGAGCTTATTCTATGTAAGCTTCACGCGGGTGGTAAATTTTCAAATAAAAACTATGCCTTCTCTGGTGGTCTTCACGGGGTGGGGATCTCGGTAGTTAACGCGCTTTCAACCCGCGTAGAAGTAACTATTCGACGAGACAGTAACGTATACCAAATTGCCTTTGAAAACGGCGACAAAGTCGAAGACTTACAAGTAATCGATACCTGCGGTAAACGCAATACAGGAACTCGTGTTCACTTCTGGCCTGACCCGCAATATTTCGACTCGGCAAAATTCTCAGCCAGCCGACTTGTGCACAACTTGCGCGCTAAAGCGGTATTAAGCCCGGGTCTGCGCATTCGCTTCGACAACAAGATCACCAAAGAAAGCCAAGAGTGGTATTACGAAGACGGCCTTAAAGACTACCTCTACCAAGCGGTAGAAGAGTTTGAAACCTTACCGTCTGACACGCCTTTTGTGGGTACATTCAGCGGCAATACAGAAGCCGCCGATTGGGCTGTAATGTGGTTGCCTGAAGGTGGAGATTTGGTAACGGAAAGCTACGTTAACCTTATTCCTACAGCGCAAGGCGGTACACACGTTAACGGGTTGCGCCAAGGCTTACTGGAGTCAATGCGCGAATTCTGCGAATTTAGAAACTTAATGCCCCGTGGCGTTAAGTTATCGCCTGATGATATTTGGGACCGCTGTGCCTATATTCTATCGACTAAAATGCAGGACCCGCAGTTTGCCGGGCAGACTAAAGAGCGCCTGTCTTCACGTCAGGCCAGCGCGTTTGTATCAGGTGTAGTGAAAGACGCATTCAGCCTTTGGTTAAACCAACACACTGAAATTGCTGAAGCGCTTGCTGAAATGTGTATCAACAATGCACAGCGCCGCCTGCGTCAAACCAAAAAGGTTGCGCGTAAAAAGGTCACTCAAGGGCCGGCACTACCAGGCAAACTGACCGACTGCTCATCACAAGATATTTCTTACTCTGAACTGTTTTTAGTAGAGGGTGACTCGGCGGGTGGCTCGGCCAAGCAAGCGCGAGACCGAGAGTTTCAGGCAATTATGCCGCTGCGCGGTAAAATCTTAAATAGCTGGGAAGTCGACTCTTCTCAGGTACTGGCTTCACAGGAAATTCACGATATTTCAGTTGCGCTGGGTATCGACCCAGACTCGACGGACCTGTCTGGTTTGCGCTACGGTAAAATATGTATTCTTGCCGATGCTGACTCCGATGGGCTACACATTGCAACGTTGCTATGTGCGCTCTTTGTACGTCATTTCAGAACCTTGGTTGAACAAGGTCATGTGTATGTCGCTATGCCGCCGCTATTTAGAATAGATGTAGGCAAAGAGGTGTATTACGCGCTAGATGAAGGCGAGAAGCAGGGCATTCTTGACCGAATTGAAGCGGAAAAGAAACGCGGTAAAGTCAACGTACAGCGCTTTAAAGGCTTGGGTGAAATGAACCCGCTACAGCTTCGCGAAACAACCATGGACCCGAACACCCGTCGCCTTGTTCAGCTGACCATTGAAGACGCGGAAGAAATGATGGAGTTGATGGACATGCTACTTGCTAAGAAGCGTTCTGGCGACCGTAAAACATGGCTTGAAAGCAAAGGTAATATGGCCGAAGTGGCGTTGTAGATTGCAGAAACGCGCCGCTTTTGTGCTTATTTATAGAAGCTTGTATCGATAACGCTGTTCAAACAAGTGACCGCTAGACAAGCAACCTTAACGCTACATGAAGCAAATCGAAAACGCCGAGATACTATCCTGATACGGAAATTTCTCGGCGTTTTAGTTTGTGCATCTGCAATAAAATACTGCCACGCATAATTACGCTGGTGCCGTTTAGGATAAGTAGCGGCCAGCTTTGGCTTAATGGCATTGTTAGGCCAAACAATAAAGTGCTAACGTCTTTTATCAATATATTGCGAAACAGCGCAAATGACAGCGACCCCACTTTTTGTCTGCGCTGCAGTACAAACCACTGGTGCAGTGAACCTTGAAATAAGATAACGGTAACGACCAGCATTAAGGTATTTGCGCCAAGCTGTGCAAGCGTTGGGAAAGGGCGAAAAGCAATGGAAAGTGTGCCACCAACGAGAGCTAGCAGAGCAACAGCGGCAACATAGCCTGAAATTGTAGTGCGCCTGTGTTGCCATATTTTCCAAATGATAATGAGCGTAAGTATGAGCGCGCCAAATCGTGTCCACACCAAGTAATGGTTGAAAGGCTCTACCGAAATGCCAAATAGGAAAATTGAGAAAAAGGCAAAATAGCTAGAGCCAAACTGGTTAAGTGACAGACTGTGGTTAGCATCGTCACTTTCGCTAGAAACGGGCACGTGAAAGCGCGTCATGGCCTTAATTTGTGACCATAATCCTAACCATGTCAGTAAAAACAGCGCGGCACTGGCAAAGCCTAAAATGTGGTAAAGCACCCAATTTGCTCCACGTTGAAAATGTTCTAGCTCGTGAATGCCCCAGTGTATCACAGGACTGGCACTGTTCTGGCGTGTTCTGACATATGGCATGCAAACAATCACTATTAACAAAGCACTGCAGCAGGGGCTAAAGGTGTTATCGTTTTTTCGGTATCGATGACACCCAATATGTTTTCAAAACCGGTATTGAACTAGCAAGGAGGTTTATTTTGGCATTGCACTCAGTTTCTTCATCAACCCGCCAGCTAGCGGTAAGCGACAAAACCACAACGCTATTATTTGATCACGACGGTACCCTTATTGACTCAGAATCCGTACATTTTGACCTGTGGAAAGACATTTTGCTGGGGTACGATGTTGAACTAAGCGAAGATTTTTATTGTGAAGTGATGGCGGGTATTCCAGCAAAGCAAAATGCTGTTGACCTTGTCGAACATTTTAATATTGATGTCGCACCGCAGGTGCTAGCAGAGCAAAAACACAAAAGCATTAGCGACTACTTAGATAAACAAGCTTTTCCCTTAATGCCGTTTGCTAAAGAAACCATTGAACATTGTGCAAACAAAGGTTACACCATTGGCATTGTGACTGGGGGAAGTAAAAAGTCGGTGGAAAAAACCTTATCTCAGTATGGTTTAAGTGCTTATATTTCTTGCGTGGTTGCCGTGGA
>NZ_JAFLMX010000234.1:0-29992 GCF_017849675.1 Alteromonas sp. AO-Serp | reverse complement strand
AGATAATCGCGAATGTCTGTGCCAATAGGTGCATCGGCTGGAAGCTCGATAATACCATCGTGGTCGTCGCTAATACCTAGCTCAGAGAAGCTACATAGCATACCGAATGACGGCTCGCCGCGAAGCTTTGCTTTCTTAATTTTAAAGTCGCCTGGCAATACAGCACCAACAACAGCAACTGCTACTTTAATGCCCTGACGGCAGTTAGGCGCACCACAAACGATATCAAGTAGCTCATCGCCACCTACGTTTATTTTAGTCACGCGCAGTTTATCGGCGTTAGGATGCTGACCGCACTCCACTACTTCACCTACTAGCACGCCTTTAAAATCGCCTGCCACTGGCTCAACGCCGTCTACTTCTAGGCCAGCCATGCTCAACTGTTCAGACAGCTCATGTGCCGACAGCGACGGGTTAACCCACTCTCTTAACCATTTTTCACTGAATTTCATGTGTACTCTCTGCCTTAGTTGAACTGCTTAAGGAAACGAAGATCGTTTTCAAAGAACGCGCGCAAGTCGTTAACACCGTAACGAAGCATTGTTAAACGCTCTACGCCCATACCAAAGGCAAAACCTGTGTACTCTTCTGGGTCGATACCTACCGCTTTAAGTACATTTGGGTGCACCATGCCGCAGCCCAATACTTCAAGCCACTGACCGTTTTTACCCATTACGTCGACTTCAGCTGACGGCTCAGTAAACGGGAAATAAGACGGGCGGAAGCGAATTTCTAGTGACTCTTCAAAGAAGTGATGTAAGAAGTCGTGCAAAATACCTTTAAGGTCGGTAAAGCTAACGTTCTTATCAACCATCAAACCTTCCACTTGGTGGAACATCGGCGTGTGTGTTTGGTCGTAGTCGTTACGATACACACGGCCTGGCGAGATAATACGCAATGGTGGCTTTTCCGCTTCCATAGTACGAATTTGAACACCAGAGGTTTGCGTACGAAGCATCATGTCTGGGTTGAAATAAAAGGTATCATGGTCGGCACGCGCGGGGTGATTCGCAGGAATGTTCAGCGCGTCGAAGTTGTGAAAACCATCTTCAATTTCAGGGCCAGTTTTAACTGAAAAGCCAAGCTCGCCAAAGAAAGATTCGATACGTGCAATCGTGCGGCTAACCGGGTGTAAGTTTCCTGGCTTTTCTGTGCGACCAGGCAAAGTTACATCTACTGCCTCTTCTGCTAGCTTTTTGTTAAGCTCTTCAGTGCGTAAAAACTCACCTTTTGCAGAAATAGCTTGCTGAATAACCTGCTTAGCTTGGTTAATCTTTTGGCCTGCGGCAGGACGTTCTTCGTTAGATAACTTTCCAAGCCCTTTAAGTAAGTCGGTAAGTTTACCTTTCTTACCCATGAATTCGACCCTAACTTGGTCTAATGTGGCTGCATCTTGTGCAGCGTCAATCTGGCTTTGTGCCTGATTGATAATAGCGTCAAGCTCCATGTTTTCCTCAATTTACATGATGACTGCATGGCCAAAGCATAGGAAGAATTATTCTGTGCGCTAAGGCTTGCCTGAAATAAAAGCGGTAGTTTACACGAGTGACTGACATTACCGCTACCCTATATAGCTGATAATGGCGAAATTTTGGTTGTTAACTAGGCAATATGTCGTAAATAAACTAAGTGGGTAGGTAAACATTTAAAGAAATGATTTGGATTTGAATAGTGAGCTAGAACTTTCTCAATATCTTCACTCCTAAAATGAAGCACTTTTTATGTTTAACCGATACAAATAAACAAATGATAAATGGCAGAATTTTGCAAGATGAAATAAAATTTAGATGTGCAAAAATGGAGAAAGTAGATGAAGCGAGTGGTTAGTTTAAGGAGTAAGAAAAGCACAGGGAGTTCATATTTCGAGGTAAATCGAATTGACGAATAAAAGTTGCGTAGTCTTTGTTATCAATTCCATTCGTTTAGGTGGAGCGGAAAGAGCACTCGTCAATATATTAGGGCAAACACATTTACAAGAAGGATTAGATGTACATGTTTTGCTGTTAGATAATGAACCAATGGCGAGAGAACTACCTTCTCATGTCCGACTTACCATATTGGATTGCAAAGGCTCTACCTTAAAAAGCATCAAGGGTATAAACGAATATATTAAGAAAACGAATCCTAGTGTTGTGGCGAGTTTTCTCGTGAGAGCCAATCTTTCAAATGCCATTGTCAGAATGTTTTTAAAGAAACATAAAGCATTGCTGTTTGAGCGAATGCATTTAACAAGTCACTTAGACAACCAATTTAAAGGGCTAAAAAGACATGTTGCGGGCCTTTTACCGAAAGCTTTCTATCGCTTTGCTGATGCTATTGTGGGTGTTTCAAATGGCGTTACCATTGATCTAGTCGAAAACTATTCTGTGACAACCGATAAAGCATACACCATTTTTAATCCTTATGATCTTGAGTTCATTTCGAAAAAATGTGCAATTGAACCTGAATTTGAACTACCCGATTCGTTTATCATCAGTACTGGTAGGCTTACTCCAGCAAAAAATTTTAAGCTTCTTATTGATGCTTATTTGAAATCCGATGAGTCTGCTCATCTTTGTATTTTAGGCGATGGCGAACAAAAACAAGAGTTACTGGATTACATATACCAGCAAAACGCATCTAACAAAGTAACGTTACTGGGCTACGCAGAAAATCCGTTTTCCATTTTAGTCAGGGCAAAATACTATATTTCCGCGTCAAACAATGAGGGCTTTCCCAATGCGTTGGTGGAAGCCATGGCTATCGGCCTACCTGCTATTATGACTAATTGCCCTTCTGGACCTGCGGAAATTCTTGCAGCAGATGTTAATTTCCATTCAGACAAGGTACATATAGCAAAATACGGCATTCTTGCCCCACTCGACAACAGGGTTGAACTGACTCATGCAATTAATTTGTTCCAGAATGAGGCATTACGAAAAGAATACAAAGCGATGAGCCTAAAGCGCGCGAAAGACTTTCATATAGACAAGGTGGCCGAACAATACTGGTCTTTCATTCGCACCCAACTAGAGTAAGCTGTTGTAAAGTGACACATGTCTGTCGACATTCAGTTGCCATGTATTGCTCGATTGCAGTTCCTCTGCATTGCGACAACGAAATAAACTGTAATCCTTTGTATTAAGCTTTTTCGTTAAGGCATCTACATCACCCTTAGTAAAGTAACATGCGTCTTCAAGTTCAAACTCTCTGTGCGCACCTATGTCGCTGGCAATAATAGGAAGACATACAGACAGGGCTTCTGCAACAACTAAGCAAAAACCTTCCATATACGATGGGTTTACTAAAATTGAAGCATTTTTATAAAGGGTGACTAATTCACCTCCGGTTCTGGTACCGGCAAAAATTATTCGCTCACTTTCATTCTGCATAAGCGCCAGTACATAGTCATCCTGCTCATAATTGGACCCAACAATTACCAATTTCGTGCTAGTCAAATCGCTAGCCTCATATGCGTGAATTAGATCATCAAACCCCTTGGTTTTATCTAACCTCCCTACAGCAAGAATGTATTGATTTGGTTTCAAATTAAGCGATGCTAACAATTGCTTGTCATCAGGCCAGTTTTCGTGAGCAATCAATGAACCTGCGTTTCTGATGGTGGTTCTTTTTCCTTTTAAGAAGCTAAACCGCTTATCAAGATCGTTTTTTAAAGAATTACTTACACAGATCACTTTGTTGGCAAAAATAACCGTGTTTAGCTCCCCTGCCATTAAAATCCACTTTCCGTACCAGCGCCATTTAGGTCTCTTGTAGTCTGGAGAGTGATGAGTAACTACGGTCTTGAATCCAAATAATCGAGATAAGAAGCTGAAAAAGCCCGGCCCAATACCGTGTAAATGCACTATTTTGGGATGGAGTTTTAGTCTAGCGTAAATCAACGCGATAAATGTGTGAATAAAGGTTTCTAACCCTTTAATGCTTGGCGCTTTTAAAACGCGCACCTCGACGCCTTTAAATGAGTAGGTTGTTTGTCCTTCAAAGGGAAGCCTGCCGAGAATTGTCACTCTATGATCTTGATGTTGACCTACAATTGTTGGGTAGAGGTTTTCACAGATAGTCTCAATTCCACCAACGAAAGAAGGCACGCCTCTTGTTCCAATCACGCATACATGAGCCATGTTGATTCCTTTTCACAAACCAAATTACGCCTTAGTATTTAAGGCAACACTTAAAGCTCTTGTTTCTTCTTATCTGTCTCGCTAAACATAGAAGCTCATAAAGAATGAATATTGCTGGTAAGCCTAGTCGGCATAACTGCCATGCTACATGTTGATCGAATCGATTTAAATTTCTACAAATCAAAAAGATAGAAGTTATTGTTTTTATGAAAAATCAGCTAAACGATTTTTGCGACTTAACCGTACAAAAATCGTTGCAGTATTAACTTGCGCGTGGAACTTTGCAATTATAGAGTTTGCGAACAAATCTTAGCGCACTTTCTTTTTTAGCTGCCAGGGTTATCTCATGAAAAACTACTGTGTCGTTCCCCTTCTCATTATATTCATTTCGTCTGCGCTTGTATCATGTAGCATATCGAATAAAACCTCACCTTCTAAACAACTCTACAATCAACCAGGTACGTTATTCCATCGAATATTAGTTCCATTAGACAATCAAGCCACTGAGGCTAAAGTTGCTGCATTAAAAAATCACTCGTTTGGCAGAGTCAAAACAAGTAATTTGGTAGCGAAGCATGCAAATTCCATTGTTGAGCTTTACGAAGCAGGGCTTTTAGAAAATTACAAAACCAACGACTATGTCAATGCTGATAAAGTATTTAAATCAAAACCTGATTTGTTGGAATTATTGATTCAACTTTTCCCAATCGACAGTTATGCATTGCTGCGCGAGGTGCAAAGCGTGGAAAACCTAGATCAGGATTTAATACTGACTGCCATCGTGTCAATGAATCTTGACCCTACCCTCGTTTTTGATGAAAGCGCTAGTGGTCTAGAAAATTCTGTCACACCTCTGATCAACTCAGCCGGGATCGTTTTATACAATCAAAACGAAGACAGCACCAACACCGTCAGATTTAAAAAGTTAAATGAACTTCAATGGCGCGATGGATTGAGCTTAGTTTGGGAGCCTGTTTACGGTGCGCTTTCGGGCAGCTTAGTATATTTGGATGAGGATACTGAATATGAAGTTGAAATAATGGTCAAGAGTGAATCCGATGAACAGCGTTATTCATTTACATTTAAGACTCGTGCAAACAGCCCTCCAATCGATCCAAATAAGGTGTACTACCTCTCAGAAATCTACAATGGCGGTCAACTTAACTTAGAAGAGCTAGATATTTATGGTAGTGAAGACGGTTATGCCAAAATAATTGGCGACGGGACCATCATTGACGCAGGTGATGAGTTTCTTTCTGCTGTACATATTGGTCGCCAGTCATACGTGATGTTAGAAAATTTCATAATAAAGGGTGGTAAGCGCTACGGAATTTTTGCAGACAGAACTCATAATATTTGGATAAAGGGATGTGACGTTTCGGAGTATGGTCGAAAAGCGGGGGTTTACAAAAATGGAAAGGCGTACGAGAGCGAAAATAGTAGCTCGCCAATAAACTATGATTCTGGTATTTACTTACAAAAGACAGGCGTTTCTGTAATCGAGAATTGCGAAATACACAACCAAAACCTGAGCGCAAATCACTGGGGAAACGGCCACCCCAATGGTCCTAGTGCCATACTGGTTTGGGCATACCACCCAGATGAGGCGTTGCGTGGCCAAATGATTGTGAGAAACAATCGCTTATATGGCTCTGATACAAACAGGTTTAATGACGTTATAGAAGGCCGACAAAATTCATGGCGTAATGGTGGTTTTGTTAGAGATTCCGCTATTTATGGGAACTATTTAGCCTTTGCTAATGATGATCTTGTAGAGTTAGACGGTGGGCAGCGCAATGTACTCTTCTACAATAATGAATTAACCCAAGGCTACACTGGTATAAGCGTAGCACCCAATCGACTTGGTCCAAACTATATTTTCCATAACTATATTCATGATTTAGGTGACGAGCGAGGCTCTGAATGGACCGCGATAAAAGCAGGAGGGCTAATGTCTCAACCTGCTGGCCAGAACTTAATTCTTGAAAACTACATTTATACAAACCGAAATGGCCTTGCCGCTTCAAACTTCAATGGCGACAATACATTTTGGGTTCACATGCAAAACAATATCACCATCACAAAAAATATTGGGAATGCATCTGGCTTTTGTATTTATGACGAACAAAAATATTACAAAAGTAGGAGCATAAATGATCTTTGCTTCAACGAAAGCATTGTGGGTGCTAGATATGAATTCAATTTGGATGATATTGTCGAAAATGAACTTTCAGATGACGAAACATATATTGAAATGCTCAAAGACAATAGACCTACTTTGTTGGAATCATCTCCTACATCATTGATTCCCAACTTCTCAAACCAAACATCCACAGAGCCTATTCAATTTTCTATGTCACCTAAAGAGTTAGAGAACAAAACATGGCTATTGGATACAAAAGAACTGAAGTTCACTTCATTTTCTCAACAATATGAATATGGTCAAACATTTAAAGAAACTCGACACACTTTAACATTAACAGGAAACAATTGGATAAAAGCGCCAATTCATTACGAGATAACCGAGAAGACTGAATTGAAACTCACGTTGGAAATTGTGGGTGTCCCTGAAATAGTGGGAATCGGCTTTGAAACTGATAATAAACAAAACGCCAACCGGATTATCCAATTTTTTGGAACTCAATCGTGGGGTGTGGACGCGCAAGGCTTTTTCAATGCTCCAGCTACAGAGATAACATTTCCCATTGGGAAATATATCCAAGGTCATGTTAAGTATATTGTCTTTGTATTAGATTACGATGATGTGAAAAAGTCTCAAAATAATGCCAGCGTGACATTCTCAGACATAAAATTGACGATATCTAATTAAAGCTTCACTGATTACACTTACAAAAAAAGGAAGCCATCGCTTCCTTTTCTGTAAGTTATTAAATTTTATATTTTTTTCCTGCGACGAGTAACGCCCATAACGATTAGAGCGAGACTTGCAAGGCCAATATGTGCAGGTTCAGGAACCGCTATGACAGATGATTGTTGACACACGAGCGCGTTGTCACAAACCTCTACATTAGAAAAAGAAACTACTGAGCCAGACTGGTTTGCATCATTGTCTAAAATGAAAACCATACGGTCAAAAACACCTGTAAAATAATCGCCTACATTAATGGAGAAGTTCACTACACCATCACCGCTTGAGTAGCTTCCAAACGATGGTAGCGAATTCTCACTTGTTACTTGTGTTAGTTGTGTTCCGCCAAAGAAAACGAAATTGTCCATTTGACCATATTTATATGTATCGTTCGTTTCAAAAGCAATACCGTACAATTCTGCGTTCAAGCCTGTAGCTTCAACGGAAAAATTTAATATTGATGTACTTGTAAGCGTTACACCGTAAAGAATATCAACCCAGCGATTACCATTTAATGTAAATGTGTTTCCGGAATTAGACACTACTTCCGAACCTGTTTTGGATTGGTTACCATAGGCAGTGGCAGTGTAGTCACTAAAATTGATAAATGCTGCGTTAGCAGAACCACCGATAAGTAGCAATGTCGTTATTAACGCACTTTTAATAGATTTCATGTTTTTTCCTTTTGACTAATGCATGAGGTCAAATACAGCGTATACAACACGTTAAAGCAAAAATTACGCCACAAGCAAAAAGACTATATATTACAAAGCCTTGCCTTATCCCAGAAAAATCAATGTAAAAAAAGCAGACACTCTCTTATTGAGTGACTACTTTTATCATGTCTTTAGCTCTACCTTTTTCGGCTACGACTGCAGCACGTACCTTTTCTCGCGCTTCGTCAATATTCGAAATACATTCCTTCACTTTACAAATGAGTTGCCCGTTTAAAAGTTCAGACAATGGTGCACCAAAAGAAGGTAAGCCTAGTTGATTCATAATGCCTTCGGACTTGTGTTCGTAGTTTAACGCAAATGCTGGTGTTCCAAAATTCATTGAAATTATAGCGCTATGCAAGCGTGTACCAATGGTTAGCTCACAGTGACTAAGCAGAGTACCCAACTCAACATCGTTTAGCTCATCCATAACAATCTTGTATTTTGAAACATCACGAATGTGCTTACTTAGTTTATAAGCGACCATTCGGTCATCTTTCTGATATCCTTCGATTCCGGTACAGGTTGAACACGCTAGCACTTGGTATCCGTCTTCAATCAGTTCGTTGCAAAGCTCTGCAAAGCTCCGCTCATAATCTTCTTGGCTCACGCCTAGCCTTTTATCAAAAGGTTTTAGCTCTCTTAATGTAATCGCTACAGTTTTTCCGCCGGCGATAAAATCTAGTAGCGCTTTATTCTCGATATCTACATTATTGTTATTTACTAACCATGCAGTATCCGCACCTTTGACATAACTCTTCGGTAAAGCAAACCTCTCTTCTAATAGCCTTTTACTTACTGATTCTCTGAGCCCAAATATTTTTGCGCGATGAAAGACGAGCTCGGAAATTTCACAAAACTTTTTATCTTCAAAGGGCCCTACTGAGTGACCTAAGATCAGTAGCGGTACCTGCGCAGCAAGCGCACATAAAGCGTGATGAAATTGTCCAACCCCATATAAATCAACAAAGAACGACCCCCCTACCTGAATAACATAGTCGTAGCCTTTGAGTTCGTTTATGTAGCTTTTGAACTCAATGGGGAGACTTTTATGTATATCGCCAGTTTTTGCAGATGATAATAATCTCTCCAACAGAATAGGCTTTTGAATTTTGTTCTTAATCTTTGATTTTAAGCCACCTTTGTATGGCTGATATTTATACAACCAGTCATTCTTGAAAGGCCTTGAAAGTAATATTTCAGAACTTACGGGAAACCTCGACACCAAATCAAGTCCGATATTCGGTAACTGCTGCTCTAGCTCCTCAATTAATCCTCTTATGATTGCGCCATCACCTCTGTTTCCACAAGAATGGTTACCAATAATCAATATTTTCATTCGTTTGAAATCCGTTTTAATTTGTTAATATCGAGAGTAGTTGATTGCTCAACGTCGATGCATTAAATTCAGTTTCGACTTTTGCGCGAGCTGCAACTCGAATGGAAGAGAGTGAGTTGTGAGCTACGATATCTTGCATTCTACTTTTAATCGCATTTGCATCACGTTCTGGTACCAAAAAGCCAGTTTTACCGTCTTCAATGAGCTCAGGTATACCACTGTGAAACGTAGACAATACAATAACTCCACTGGCCATTGCTTCCATAAGCGAAACAGGTATCCCTTCTTTATCACCTGAGGCATCTCGAACAGATGGAAGTAAGAATAAATCGGTTTGTTTCAACTCCTGAGCCACACGTTCAGGAGAACAAGCCCCGAGAAACGTAATTCGGTCTTTATTTTCATGCTCATCTACTATTTTTCGCAAATTTGGTAAAAGCTTCCCGTCTCCAATTAAAGTAAATTGACACTGTATATCCGCTTCAAGAACAGCTTGTATAGCATATTTCAACCCTTTCTTTTCTGTAGCCCTGGCAACAGAGAGAACTTGCAATGGAGGTTTTATGCTTTTGTCTATAAAAGAAAACTTATCAACATCCACGCCCATATGAATGACCTTAATATTTTCTTTTTGAGCACCAAAAGCAATCAACGACTCTTCCCAGTGTCTGCTTATAGGCAACAGTGTACCTCCAAGCTTACCGTACTCTTCACCCCAAATATTTAGTTGGTCATATCGACTTATTTCATATCCGTGAAAAACTGTGAATAAGTTTTCACAGTCAATAAGATTAGCGTTACGAAGATAATCAAGCACCACTCCATTACTACCAAAGTGTGCTATGCAATTATCCATCTCAATATTTCTTTTTCTCAAGAACCACGCTAAACACAACAAATCTTTTGCAAGAAAGAAATTTTTCTTTTTAACCAACCTTATTGCCAATCCAAGCACTTCCCACCTTGGTTTAGCCATTACACAGTAAAAAACGCCTAATATCATTAAAAGCCATGACTTTCTCGAATGCGGCTTTGGTAAAATCGACGTGACTTTGTTTTTAGCCTCTGAACCAAAGATTGAAGTCAAAACAGACGAATCATCATTGATTGGGTTAACAGCTAACACATGTACATCCATACCTCTACTTTTGAGGTCTTTTACCTGATTTAGTACGAACGTTTGTGATAATACAGGGAATGTTCGTACGAAAAAGTAAACCTTTTTAGAAACTGACATTTAAAATCCTTTTACTC
The DNA here is from genome assembly GCF_017849675.1 of Alteromonas sp. AO-Serp. Classification (NCBI taxonomy): domain Bacteria; kingdom Pseudomonadati; phylum Pseudomonadota; class Gammaproteobacteria; order Alteromonadales; family Alteromonadaceae; genus Alteromonas; species Alteromonas sp. AO-Serp. Next base: position 19,693 of record NZ_JAFLMX010000234.1, on the reverse strand, counting down.
TTTTGAGAGAGCCTTTTAACTCTTTAAAGAAAAACAACAATAGTGTAGCCAAAGCGAGTGTGAACAAAGCTACAGCAACCTCTTTCAACAAAAAGATGTTGGGCAAGAAAGGGAACACTAAATATTTCAATGCACAAAGAGGCAATACAAAAAACAACACGACAATAAACACATTTTTAAGAGAAAAACTGAAATCCACTTTGGTGATATATTGGATGAAATAGTAATTAACTATAGGAAATAAAGTTAACTGAAACAAAGCCATAGCCGACACTAGTGCAAGTACACCAAATTGAGAAGATAAGTAAATTACTAGGGCATTGGGCAGTAAAACGGCCACATTCCAAAAGAAGTTTCGTTTAGTATGACCAGTCGCTTGTACTAAAGGGCCAACTAAGTTCGAGCTGGCTACACGAACAAACCAGAATGTTGCAAGAAGAGATAGTATCCAACTATGCTTGGCATAAGATTCACCAAAAAATAAGGTTGTGACCAAATCAGAAGTTATTATGACGGGCATGTAGATGCACGCCAAAACAAACAGCTGCAAAATAAAAAAATCTTTGTAAACTCGTTCAAAGCGCGACTGATCGTCTTTGACTTCTGCAAAAGCAGGTAGTGCTACTTTTCCGATTATGGGCTGAAACGCTTGAGCAGGCCGACTGGCTAGCTGCTTTATAACATGGTAAATACCCATTTCGTTGCTTGGCAATGTAACTGCAAGAATAATAACATCGAGTTGTCTCCTCAGGATGTTGAGTGCCTGAGAACCAAAATCAAAAATGCCATAATTAAATGCTTCTTTGTATATCGATGTATTTACTCTGGTGGAAAGATTTACATATTTTCCTAAGCACAGCATAAAGCCAATTAACCTAAGAAGCTGGTAAATCACCACTGCACCTACAAGGCAAAGCAGCTCTAGATGCGTAAAGCTTATTGCAAATGCAAACGAGCCTATTTTCGCTACTATATCGATTTGTGCTACCTGTTGATGCTTAAAGTTTTTCATTCCTAACGCTTGATATTGCGAAGATAGAGATGAAACGACTAGCAACAACGTTGCTAATTTAAGTTCCTGCACTATGGCATCGTAACCTAGAAGATTGGCTAGAATTGGGGCGAGAAAAAAAAGTAATGCGCTGCAAACGACACCAATGATCAACGCTAAATAGTAGATTGCGTTGGAGGTTTCTTGGTCTGCATTCTTTTTATATATTAGAAAGTTTGAGATGCCACCTAACGCAAACGCGACAAAAATTTCTAAAATGAGGTTTACAACTGCAAACTGCCCAAAAATACTTGGTGACAAAACGCGTACTAGAATTGCTAGTTGAAGCATTGTCAGCCCAAGGTTGACGACAGTTGCAAGTGTCGTCCATGAAGTAGCCTTTACCAATCTACTCACTGAATATTCCTAATTAACTTCTTGAGCTTGTACTACCCACCATCAAACGGGTAATTTCTGCAAGTGAGACAACAAAAATTGCAATGACAACTTTCATAACAGAGAATTTTTTCTGAATAGTGGCTTTAGTTCCAAATAATGTAGTCAAAATACGTCTGATGAAGAGCTTAGACGCTCGCCAATACATTGAAATAGGTTTTAATTTTGACGAATTTTTATCCCAGGCACCGCCAATGACTCGTCGGCGCTTCTTCAATATTTCATCAAAACTTCTAGCCGGATGATTTACTATTGCCTCTTTGCAAAATACAACAGGAAAACCATTTCGAGATAAGCGTTTAGACATTTCATGATCACCGCCCGACTTTAAATTTGCATCGAAACAACCATGTTGTTCCAAAACCTGCTTTGCGGATAACCAATTGGCAGTGATACACGCCCCTTCTTTTGCATATTGTTCTTGTTTCATCGAAAAGAAAGACTCGTAATCCAAAGCATAGCGCTCTGCTTTTTGTTCTTCATCAATGAAAAAGCTCATATCTCCAGCAATAACACCAAAACCTGGATTGGAGCGCGCGCTCTCAATTAGTTTCTCTAACCAAGAAGGCTCAGGAACACAATCAGAATCAGTAAATGCGACAAACTCCCCTTTTGCAATACTCAAACCTTTGTTTCTAGCTGCATAAGAACCCGTGCGAGTTTCTTGAACTGCAGTGATACCCTCAATTCCCGAAATAACCTCAAACGTATTGTCAAATGACCCGTTGTCCACGACTATTACCTCAAATTGGTCAGCAGGAATCGTTTGTTTTTTTAATGCATCAATGCATTTCAATATTCGTCGACTGTCGTTCCAAACCGGAATGATTACTGAGACTGTTAAGGCTGCACACATAATAATTCATATTTCCTTGAACTAAATTACCTTTATAAGAAGGCTTCTTTAAATCACTGAGGACTTACTTGATAACTTTCTTTTTACTGCATTGAGGAAGAACATGAATGTCGCTCTTACTCCTGCAATTTCGATAGCCTTTTTAATCCACGCCAATTTTGTCTTTTTGTGTTTAAGAGAAAATAGTACCTGCTCACAAATTCGTTTTTTGAACCAATATTCACCTAGAAATTGTCTATGCTTCCTCGCTGATCCTAGACGCTTCTCGATATCACTTGGTTTCATTTTGCGAACTTTCGCCCCAATGCCATCCTCGTTTTGAAAGCGATATAGGAATATGGGAATGTTGATATTGATGAAAGACACACCACGCTCAAATAAACGAACATACATGTCCCAGTCTTGTCCATTATTGAGCGACTCATCAAATGGCATATCGACCAGCAAATCACGTTTTGCGCTAAAGCCGCTCATACCACAATAGTGATTACCTCGAATGAGTGAGGTTTTAGACACTACTGTGTCTGAATTTACTCTAATTTTAGATTCGTGACCTAGGTGTCTAAAACCTGACACCACAGCATCTGCACCATCAAGATACTTCTCTTGATGGTGATCCAAGTAAACCGGTAACCAAACGTCATCATCATCAAGAAAAGCAACAACATCCCCACTTGATTCTTTTACACCTCTATTTCTCGCTACATTTGCCCCACCTGAAACCGGCTGTTTTAAATACTTAATTCTAACGTCATCAAATTTTGACAATACATCGGTATAACTCGCCGTTGAATTGTCGTCTATCACGATGATTTCTTTGGGTTGTACATGTTGGGCTAATACGCTTTTTAGCGACTGCTCTAAGTAATCAGGTCTGTTGTATGTGGTTATAACAACACTGAAGTCCATTATTAGATCCCTCTTATATTGTTGTATATTCGCTTCGCTGGCGAATAAATGTAGCGAGTATAAAGGTGGTATGCCGTCCATTTGAGATTTGCTTGCCCTTCTATCTCATGTTTTGAATAGCCCAGCATGCTCGCTAATTGAAAAATGGAATCAGAGAATGTGTGCCCGAAAAATGAAGATTGTTTTGATGCTTTACTTTTTCTCGATTTTTCTTTTTGCACAAATTTGGATTCGACTCCCAAATCTTCACAAATTGCTTTAACGATCTCAGCTTGATCAGAAACAAGGTCTTCATATTTTATAAGTCTACAACGTTCAACCTGTTCTTTAGAAAAGTTAAACCAATTCATGTAGTTAACCAGCCACTGATTCTCAAGTGTGTCTAGTGCCACGTTCCAGCGTCTGAATTGAGATAGGAAAACATCTTTTGGATTTCGAACGATACAAACATAGTGACAGTTGAGTAATTCAGCATACTCGTGCTCAAATTCTTTCATCAATTGCAGCACACTTTGCTGCATTAGGTGATGCGGTGACTTTTCTATAAATACTGGGCCAAATTTTTGAATGATTTCATACCATCCTCTAAAAATTAGCTCTTTGTCATTGGTGTAGGGTGGTAGAGAGCCCAAGTTTCTTTCTAGAAACTTAATTAGATCAGAATGTGCTCTTTCCTTGCTGTAAGGTACCGAACTAGCCAACATTTTTAGCTGTGGCATTTCTAAAATTGACGCAGCTTTCGTCCAGTAAAGTGTCTCCGATTCAAAATGCTGAGTCTCAGGGTAGTCCTTTATATTTAAAGCATCGGCTAAACTACGAAACAGAAAGCTAGAACCAGATGATTTTTCAGACAATATATAAACAATATTCAATTTTTCCTTTGCCCTCATTGGGTGCCACCTGCTGCCTGCAGACGGCCTGTCGCTTTCATATATTGTCGTAACGTATTGACTGCAATTGCATCCCAATCGTACCTCGCCAAAAACGCTGATTGATCGATTTCGAGATTTAAATTGTCTAACTCATTCAACTTGGTGGTTAGCGAATTGACATCACCTACTCTAAAATAGCAATCAACCTGAAGTGCAATGTCCAAATTGGGTTGAATATCAGATAAAAGCACCTGTGTACCCGCGCTTATCGCTTCCAAAGCGACAATCGGATGCCCTTCATGATAGCTGGGAAGAACAAATACTCTTGCAAATTTGTACAAACTCTGTAGCTCACTGCCACCGCGTCTACCCGCTATAATCACTTTCTCACTGGCTTTGGACTTTATCTTTCTCGAATAGTCGTCATTGTGATCTGCATCACCCACAATAACGAGTTTGTGGGTAGTTTCAGACTTATTGTAGGCATCAACTAAATCGTGTAGCCCTTTTTCAGGTACTAGCCTTGCGACGGCTAAAATATAGTTTCCAGAAGTAATCGCTAAGTCTTTAGGCAAGTCTCTTTCAGTACATCCTTGCCCAAAAGCCGCAAGTGTTCCATTGGGAATAAACGTAATACGGTCTTTTTGTTTGGGGTATTTCATTTTAAGCGTACTGGTTAATGAGCGCCCCACAACAATGACCTTATTTGCAAACAAGCAAGCCATTTTCTCACCCGACTTTAGGATGAATTTGGCAATCGCGTTCCATTTCTGACGGTCGTAGTCTGCACCGTGGTGAGTTACCACTACCTTCAAGCCTAAAAGACGCGCAAGGGGTGTAAATAGTGCGGGTCCAACAGCATGAATATGAAGAACATTTGGACGTATAAAAATCGCTGCATAAATAATGGCAACAAAGGTATGCAGAAACGTTTCTAAAAACTTATTTTGAATAGCCCACAGTCCGATGACAGATATACCTTCATATTCACTGCGTCTGCTTTCTAAATATGGGCTTCTGCCAATTACGGTTATTTGAACATCCTCTTTCGCGATCCTAGGATAGATTTGCTGACAATGAGACTCTATCCCGCCCATGATGTTAGGGATGCCCCTCAATCCAACTACTGCAATTTTCATTTCTTGTGATCCCTATAGCTTTTGGGTCCATTTTCACTAATAACCTTTGCAGGCATACCTGCAATAGTTACATTACCCGAGAAGCTTTTGTTTACAACGGCATTAGCGCCAATACCTATATTGTCGCCCAAAACAATATCGCCATAAATTTTTGCACCCGGGCCAATGTAGCAATCATCACCTATATTCGGAGCCTTATTTCCATCTCTAATGTCTGCACCAATATTCACACAAACATGGATACGACAGTTTCGCCCGATTCGCGCATTTGCATTGACAACTATTGTTCCCGCATGTGCAATTGAGAGACCAGGACCAAATGCATTCGGAGGTATAGAGAACCCCAACTTTCTTCCTTTTTTCCGAACACGAAGCCTCAGCAGAACTGTATACACTCGACTTAACAGACCATGTTTACAGTTCAAATAGTATTCCAGCTTTCTCAAGGACTTTTGAAAAGACCATATATCGTGAGTCAACTTGTTTTTAAGTGAAGGCTTGATATTCAATGCATCTAAGTCTGCACTGAGATACATTTTGTAATCAGATTTGCTTTCAATTCGCATTGAGTAATTCCCGATTGTCCGTAGAAACTTGCCTGCTCTTACTACTTTTTTTATGGCCAATTAGCACGGCATTTAATATGGCAAAGAAAATCAGTCCCTCGATATTCCACAATGGCATTGTAGCCATGTTCATTGCTAAGAAACCGACAAAAGATAGCGCAAGAATTTTAGACAACTTTCTGTCTTTGAGTGTTAAAGCGTTGAGTAATACGCTTATACATACAAATACAAAACTCCCTACTCCTAAGACACCATATTCATAAATGTATGAAACAAATGTATTGTGAGCATATAAATTAAATCGACCTTTCCAAGAATCTGGACCAAAACCTAACAACTGGTTAAGTAAATCAGCATTCCTAAAGGCGTCTAAATATTGGCTCCAAATGTAAACCCTTGCAGACATGATATCGCGCTCAGCGTCTGAGAAATAAATGGGAGCTTTCAGCATGAGGTCTAAATTGCTGAGTAAGAGGCCGATGTCAGCAAACCTTTCTTTCATAGTAAAAGACAAAGCAAGAAAGGAAGAAAGCAATACCATCGCAACTATCATCATCACAGGAGCTTTCTGCGAAGGCTTTAACCGTTGCTCTACTAGCGTAAAGTAAAACACAGCTGCAATCGGGAGAATAGTGAGAATCGAAGTTCTGTAGTTAACTAATACAAGCAAGAAAACAGAAAGGGTAAACAAAGACGTTCTAAACGACAGTGTACCTCTTTCTATCAGGCCCACCACAAATATGAAGCTGACGATAATCATTGAGAAAGCGGCCTCATGGTTGTATCCACCGATGTAACTCGCCGAACCATCTGCTTCCGTAGCTTTCGCTTGACCTAACACAACAGAGAGAATCTGTAAGGCCACAGGCATAGTAAAGGCGACGAGAAGCTTCTTGAAGGTTGCATTTTGCCCCTGCACCCTTACGGATAGAATTAAAGCACTTGCGAGCACTAAAAAATAACACCATTTCACAAGTACATTAATAGTGCCTGGGATTTTCATATTCACGAATCCACTTATAGCGATACACACGAAAAACAAAAAGAAAGGAAAGAATTTCTTAAGTGTAAAAACTGGAGTCGGAATCACTAACAAGCCTAGGCAAGCGACACTAATACTCCCAAGCGCATTGATGGAAAAGCCCGCGATCAAAGGTGGATAAGTAATAGTATGAAACGCTGACAAAAAGAATCGCAGCCATATTGCGCAAATCGCAAACGCTAGGTATTTATTACAATTGCCAGTGACAGTACGATACACCAGAATGAAACTGATCAGGCCAACGACAACTTTTAACCCTTCGAACATGCTTATTTACAAACCTTATCTATTATTGCAACCACCTTCTCTTGGAAGGCTTGGTAAGAGAATTGCTGTGCACAGCTTCTACTCTTGGCTGCATAGGAAGTGCGAACGCTGTCGTTTTCGAGCAGTTTTAAAGCGCCGCAAACACCCTGAACGTTATTGAGTTCACATAGAATACCGTTTTTCTCTTCGCTAGCACCAGACACGTGATAAGGATATTTCTCAGCAAGAATTTCAGCGGGACCTGATTCACAGTTAGTAGCGACTACGGCTTTCCCTAAGCACATTGCTTCAACGATGGCATTGGGAAAACCCTCTGCATTTGATGTGCTAACAAAAAATTCGGCGCTGCTTACATAAGGGTATGGGTTAGATTTAAACCCCAAGAAATGAACTTTGTCACCTACCCCTTGCTCTATTGCGAGGTTTTTCAGTTTAAGCTCTTCATCACCTACTCCCAGAATAACAAGGTTTTCTGAGATATTTGCTTTAGCGTAAGCGTTGATTAAAAGTGAAAAATTCTTGTTCTTTACTAATCGCCCTACACCAATGATGTAAGGTTTAACAGGGAGGTCTAATACACTCTCCGCGGCCTGTTCCTTCAATTGCTCAATATCGTAGGGGTTATATAACACAGCTACTTTGTCTTTCGGCACTGCATAATTTTGGATTAAATCGGCTTTTACACCTTCAGAAACAGCCACTACGCTATCGGCTTTATTATATAGCAATCTAACAAGTAACCGGCTTACCTTATCCTTTAAGCCACCAGACAGATGGCTGGTAGTATTAACCCTTTCACTAATAATTGATTTGAACCCTAAACGCTTAGAAAGCGCGACGTTTAGAAAATTGCTTCGCGTTAAGAAACTGAATACATACTCAGGAGCGATCTTTTCCAAAACAGGCTTTAGCTGTCGATAACCCTCGACTAGGCTCCCCTGAGAGTCCAGTACAGTTTTATCAACGAACGCCGGGCATTGATGAGATTCAGGGAGGTCATCCAAAAGAATAAGATGGACGGGAATCGTTTTTTCTTCGAAATAAGATTCCATTATGGTTAATAGTTTAACCATAACTCGTTCAGCGCCGCCGCCTTCAAGTGAATTTATGATAAACACCGCTGGACGCGCTGAGTACTTCATGAAAGTTCCTTTTCGTTGTAATAAAACTACAAGCAGTTCTAATGATATCAGGTGTTATTGATATTCGTACATGGTTTCCGCCCTTCAATGCTAATTGATGGCAAGTGCTTATCGAAGCTTTCGAGGGCGCTGCACGATTTACCTAGCTTATAATAAACACGAATTATGCCAATTATGATCACTTTTGAGTAAAAGATAATTCAGTTAAGCAAAAACCTTTCAAGTTATCACCAAGTTTGCCATCATAACGCAATCACAGGTGAGACAGCGTACAACGTTGTAGTGAAACATTTTTTACATTCGCCTTAATCTATTGCATAAAGTATCCACGGCTTGCACCAAAAAGAACGCTACGTCACGCGAACACAGAACCCAGTCAAACTCCGCAGTTTAATTACTGCTTTTCGCGCTGGCGTTATTATGATGTCTTGCGTATTTGTCGTCGCGTCCGGTATTGCTCAACAAAAAACGGTCTTTACAGAGCAGGTTTATAAGCGGATTAATGACGTATATGGCAGTAACGCTGCCGAAGATGTTGCTGATTGGCGACAACTGATCGATGAATTACAACAAGAGGCGATTGATGAAAAACTCTATTCTATCAACCGCTTCTTTAACCGTTTCGATTTTGTTGACGATCTTGTTCACTGGAACGAAAAGGACTACTGGGCCACCCCAATAGAGTTTATTGCCACTGGCGCAGGCGACTGCGAAGACTACACCATTGCGAAATATTTCTCACTCATTGAGCTAGGTGTACCAGAAAGTCAATTAAGGCTTATGTATGTAACGGCATTAGAATTACGTCAACCTCACATGGTGCTAGCTTATTATGAAACGCCTACCTCAGTACCTTTAGTTTTAGACAATATTAATCGGCGAATTTTACCGGCGAGTAAGCGCAGAGACTTATCCCCTATTTACAGTTTTAATGGTAATGGATTGTGGGCTGCGAAAGCGATGGGAACAGGCCGCAAGTTGAGAGGTAGTGGCCCAATGAAAATGTGGGACGACATGGTAGAGCGACTAGACCGCGTAATGTACGGAGATAAAGAAAAATAATGAGACTATCTACCCAATTAAGTACGAGCTTAGCCATTTTTTTAGTTTTAGTATTTGCTGGCTCTTTCATTATAAATGTAAAGCTAACTCGAGAATATGTTAACGAGCAACTAGCGACTCACGCTCAAGATACAGCAACGTCTTTAGGCCTTTCCATCACGCCTTACATTGGCGAACCCAACGGAATAATCGTTGCGGAGACTATGGTAAATGCCATTTTTGACAGGGGTTTCTATCAGTATATTACGGTCTCTGACATGGAAGGTAATTTACTGATTGAGCGTAAAAACCCAAATACTCAAGATTCTGTGCCTGCGTGGTTCACTAATTTAGTAGAAGTCACACCACCCGTTCAACGAACTGAATTAAACGATGGCTGGACCTTAGCCGGAGAGCTAACAGTCCAAAGCCACCCAGGGCTTGCAAATGAAACGCTTTATGAAAGTGTCAAACAAAGTGCCTTTATGTTTTTTGCCGCGTTCGTTGTAGCCTACATCGCGTTGCTTTTCATAATTACTGCTATTACAAAACCGCTTAGAATCGTGGTTCATAAGATTAATGACATTCAAAACCAAAAGTTTTCTCAAATAAACTATAAGCCATTTACCCAAGAGCTTACATTTATTACCCAAGCGGTGAATAAGCTGTCTTCATCTGTAGAAGGGATATTTAAAGAACTTTCCCAAAAAGCAGAACACTTCAAGGCGCAAGCGTACGAAGACAGCCTTACGGGCGTTCAAAACAGAAGTGCCTTCACTCGTCACATGAACGCTTTATTAAGTTCGACAGCCCATTCAGATGAAGGTTATTTAGTTATAATACGACTAGCGCACCTCAACGCTATCAATACTTCTCTCGGAGCCCAAGAGGGCGACAATTACGTTACTTCAGTTGCCAACATTCTTAAGCAGTTCTCCAAAGAGTCGGCTGAGACTACACACTTATTCAGGCTATCAGGCGCCGACTTTGCACTAGTCACTGAAGCCATATCAAAGAGAGAATGTTCAAATAAAATCGAAGATTTAAGTGAAACTCTCGTACATTGCAATCCTCTCAAAGACGGAATTCGCTCGGTGTGGATGGGCGTGGCGCAATTTAGCGATAAGCAGTCTTTTTCCGAAATTATGGAAAATGCTGACAGCGCGCTTATGGCTGCAACTAAACAAGCTAATGGATGGCAATTTGCTTCAGAACTCTCTCATATACACAGTAATACTGCATGGAGAGAGAGGCTTAATGTGATATTGGAGCAACAGTACGCTGACATGCTGATACAACCCGTCATGAGTATTGCAGAAAACACTCCCTCATATTTTGAGGCTTTCGCACGCTTCAAAGACAAAGAAAGCGGTAGTGTTATACCAATGTCTCAGTTAATCCCCGCTTCAGAACGATTGAACCTTATTCCAGAGGTCGATAAGTTGGTAGCAACCCTCGTTTTTAAAAAGCTTTCTCAGGCAAAATGTGATGTGGCCATTAATATTGCAAATGCATCTCTAGCTAATTCCCATTTCAGAACCTGGCTAGTTGCACAATTGAACCAAAACACGACACTTTGCACTAAGTTGGTGTTCGAATTCGAAGACTCAGCACTCATTCACCATAAAGATGACACCATATCTTTTTGCAAGACTCTAATGACATTAGGCTGCCGCGTAACAATTGAGCACTTTGGAGAAAATCTTGCATCACTTGCAGGATTGAGGGCTATTCAGCCTCATTTTGTAAAAATTTCCGGCAAGCTTACGAAAGATATTCACACAGATAAAGATAATCAGTTGTTTGTAAGTAGCTTGTTGAGCATAGCTCGAGGATTAAATATCAACGTAATTGCTGAGCTTGTTGAGAATGAAGCAGAGTCAGTGGCATTAACTCAACTCGACGTTGCTTATCAGCAAGGTTTTTATTTCGCAAAGCCTACGCTTTGGCAAAATTAAGTTACTTAGCCGAAAAGTCGTATAACAAAGTGAAGACCTAGCACGCTTATTTGTTATACAATGATCACTAATGGTGTTAGCAAGACGCTGACCCGACGTTTTATTTAAAAGGATAAGCTATGCGTAGCAACGTTATTTTATCTCTACTTTTGATTGCACTGGTTGTGCTAACGCCTGTTTCTTCAGCGCAAGAAAATAGCGCACCGGGCACTCAAGTAAGAACGTTACTTGTTAATGAACTTGATAACGGAGCGAATATACAAGACGCCGCAAATCAAGTTAGTCAGACTGTAATCAATGAAGGTCTTTACTTCGATGCTGCAGGCACTGCGTATTTATCTGACAACCAAGATTCATTTGAATCTGTAGTAAGTTTACTTAACGAAAATGCCACAGGGTTCGAATTAGCCATCGCTGGATTTACACAATTTCCAGATCAAGCATCTCAAATCATAACGATTACTGTTTTAATGTTTCCTGAGAGTGCAAGCGAGATCTACAATATCGCTCTTCAAATGCAGGTAATTAGTGAAGACGATGCACTGCTAGCAGTTATTAATGCTGGTGTAGATCCAAGCACATTAACAGCTACTGCAGCAGGTGGAACGGGCAATACGTTTTCTCCGCTTGGTGTCGGTACTGGGGCAGCTGGTGCAGGTGGTGGTGATACAACAATTTCTGCCAACTAACCAAAACGTAACTGCTTAAACTTTAACTATTTTTGTTGTAGTTGTTTATGGTTAATGTTCTGAAAACCGAAAAGTTTCTTTTCGGTTTTCTTTTATTCACTTTGTTCTGGCTTCCTCTGTCGTTGGGCGCAAACCGCCCGTGGGCGTGGGCGCTGATGCAAATGTCGCTGTTTTCAATTGGCGGCACCTTGGTTCTGCTAAACACTTCTCTACTTCATCAACTCTACACAAAATATCGAACATTCATTATTCTTTGGGTTATTTTTCTTGCTTGGCAGCTTATCAATATTGTTCCTCTACCCTTTGCGCTGGTCGAGGCAATAAGACCTGAGCGTGTAAGCTACCTCTTAAGTGAGCAATGGGGTAACCAAGAGAACGTCACTTCAAAGTGGCTATCTTTGAGTTTTGATGTAGGTCAGAGCGACGTAACTTTCTTCAAGTCTCTTGCCTATTGCTTTCTATTTTTCATCGCATTAACCCTTGTCAATTCAGCTAAGCGTTTACGCTACACCCTTATAGTCATTAGCGCAGCTGGCATATTTCAAGCTATCTACGGCGCACTAGAAGTACTTTCAGGTATTAAGTACAGCCTGGTGTTCAAACAGCCGGTTTCGCACATCGCGACTGGCAGCTATATTTACAAGAATCATTACGCAAATTTTCTAATGCTCTGTTTGAGTGCCGCAATCGGGTATTTGATAGCGAGTTTGCATCAAGACAACACCACCAGTAAAAGAGAAAGGCTGCGAAGGCTGGTGAAGTTTTGGCTAAGTAACAAAGTACTATTTAGAATAGGCATAATTATAATGGTGATTGCGTTAGTCATGTCCCGTTCTCGAATGGGTAATAGCGCTTTTTTTATAGCCATGACAATTACAGCCACGCTCGGCTTGATTTACTTTAAGCCCCGTCAAAAAAGCTATATCACTTTGTTTATCAGCATGTTGATTATCGATATTTTGTTAGTCAGTAGTCTTTTTGGCCTCAAGCAAGTGCAACAGCGCTTAGAGCAAACGAACTTCGCACAAGAAAGTAGAGATGAAGTAATAACAGACGCACTCCCCCTATTAGGTGAATACGGACTAATAGGTACCGGAGGTGGAACTTTTTACACCGTTTACCCTCAATTTCAGAGTGAAAGTATTCAGCACTTTTACGATCACGCACACAACGAATATCTTCAATTTAGCATTGAGTTTGGTGTCGTAGGTGCCTTTGTTCTTGCTCTGCTAGTGCTGCTGTGTACTAAAAATGCACTTAGCGCGGTTCGAAATAGACGCCACCCTTTACCCAGGGGCACCGCTTTTGCAAGTATTATGGCAACTATCGGCATGGCTTTGCACAGCAGTGTGGATTTCCCTCTACAAGCACCAGCAAATACGGCTATATTTATTGTTCTTCTAGCATTAGGAGCGCTAAGCAGAGATATTTCTATGGGAAGGCAATCACATAGATAAACTGCTTAACTCAATTTTTTCTCGATCGTTTTATCGTAAAAGGACGCAGTGTGGTTTTAAAAATTAAACGCCCCGTTAGAGAAGAGCCTAACGTTCAACACATGCTTGAGCGTATGCCGAAAAAAGTAGCTGACTCATTCTCTGATGAACAATTATCTCATTTAAATACTGCGCTTGCGGGAAGACGTTGGGGTAATCATAAAGTGGATGTTCGGGGCACCATTAGCCTCCTACGCAGCCGCTATTATTTCGTACTGTTAGCTGGAACAGATAAACGAGATTTATCCAGAACTGAAAGTAGAATTGGCAGAATTGCTATGGCAGCAGCTGTTGCGCTTTTTTTCTGCGTATCGTTAATACTTGGTTTGGTACTTCTTTATATTTTCAAAAGTTGGTTAGGAATAAACCTTTTCGAAGGATTTTCACTGGGGCTTTGGGACTGGTTGAAAGGAAAAAGTTAATTTCGGTCGTTTTTAGTCGTATGTCACGCAATTAGGTATACGCTTTTTGACAGGGTAACTCGAAGTATTCAACCAACGACACACTACTTCCTCTGCGCTATGCTTTTGGATAGCTTCTAAAACAAAGTTTCTGCTAAGTGGATTTTGAATTCCTAAATCTAAATGGCGCTTTAATAGATCTTTCACTTTTACGTAATGCACTGAGCGTGCGGCAAACATGTCTAAGCCATATTCTACGATAAATTTGTGCACTATGGCATCTTGTGCTCCCACATCAACGGCACGCGTTACATAATCATAGAATGCACTATCTAATTCTCTCTGTTTCCACTTAACTGACGCTAGCCCTATCCAACTGCCGCTCCAATTCGGTCTTAGCTCTAGACTCTTTTCGTAGGCGGTAAAGGCTTGGTATAAATTTCTCTTCGAATCAAAAGCTGCTGTTTGAGTGTCGCTCGACACGCCGGCGTCACCCACACTATATGCTTTCCATTCATATAATTGCCCTTGTACTTGATAGTAGAGTGCGTTTTTCGGGAAATAACTAAGCGCTGTTTCTATTTTATTTAGAGCTTGCTCTATCTTCTCTGTAGTCGCACGCTCAGGCCTTTGCTGCCACATATCAATGTTATTCTTTACGCTATAGTACGCATTACCCGCAATAAAAAGCTGCACACTCCACACTAAACTCCATAACGCCATAAGCGCTACGATCCATTTGAGCGAAGTACTAAAAGTTTGTTGGTTGTAGTGGCTAGCGAGATTAAACGCCTTCATTAAACACCGTGCCTAAGTGCTTTACCTATTATTTCACCAGGCTTGTTAATGAAAACGTCTTGAGCGAAGACCCTATCGAAGGCGGCGACAACGTCAAACGCATCTCTCATGTCATTAGGCCGTCGTACTAAATCATGGGTATCAGAGGCAACGACATGAAATGCTTTTCGCTGCATTAAACTTATTGCAAATTGTGCTACGTTGTCTCCAAATCGCCCTGTCAAAGCGCCAGCGGTAACTTGAAACAAACACCCTTGTCGCTGAAGCCAGCTAAATTTAGTTGGCTCTGCTAACAACTCCCGATTTCGTTCTGGATGCGCTATAAGAGGTTGAACGTTATTTCTTAATAACCATTTAACTAGGGTCTCAAGCCCCTGGGGAACATGGCTATGAGGCATTTCAAGCAGAAGTATTTTTTTATCGCTTAATTCACCGATGAATGGTAGCTCCCCTTGTTTGAACCAAACGGGAATAAGCTCATTCACCCTCACTTCAGCTGCATAAGAGAGTGTTAGGGGAATCGCCGCTGTTTTGACAGCTTTCACAAACTCGTCAAATACAGGCTTTATTGTACTATGGGAATTGTCGAAGTAGCCTTTGTGGATATGTGGCGTGCAAACCATGTGACTTACGCCACAGTCAACAGCTTGCTGTGCCATTTCTAAGGCGATATCTAAAGACCTGGCACCGTCGTCGATGCCAGGCAATATATGGCTATGTATATCTATCAATAATTACTGTTAGCTGTCTTTATGACTCGTATAACCGTATTGGTCGTAGAATCCAGCATACCTTTGTGCTGCACCAGATTTACGTAAGTCTACTTGATTTAGCACTACCCCATCAAGACGATGACCAACTTGAAGGAATCGAGACAAACCATTATTTATTAACTTCTCACTGGTACTGTCTGCACGAACTACGTAGATTACAGAATCACATGAGTTTGCAATAACCATAGAGTCACTAACAGCTTGAGTTGGTGCAGTATCAACAACAACGTATTTGTACTGGGTCTTGAGCTGGGCGATAAGTTCGCCGAAGCCTTTGTCAGCTAGCAATTCTTGTGGATTTGATGGGATAGTTCCTGCGGATAATATATCTATCTTAGATTCTTCATCCTGCACTAAGCATTCATCAAAAGTATGTGATTTTAAGATTAAGTTCGCAACACCGGGCTGGTAATTTGGAATGCCAAATTGCTTGCCAACGCTAGGACGACGTAAGTCGGCATCAATCAGTATGGTCTTATCCAGCTGCCCCAAGGCAAACGCTAAATTAATCGAAACGGTAGTTTTACCTTCTTTAGGCACGCTCGATGTAACCATTATGGCTTGCTGCTCTTTATCTAAATTCAATAATGATAAGCTAGTCCGCAGGGTACGAACCGACTCTGCAAATTGATGCTTTTTACCATCAAAGAAAGAACGAATTGGTAAGTCAGTCTTCTTCTTGTGTGGAAGCCATGGGATAAGACCTAACATACGCTGTCCAAGTTTACGCTCAACATCTTCAACCGAACGAATACCGCTGTTGAGGGTCTCCATGGCAATGGCCAAGAAAACGCCAAAGCCCATACTAAAGACAAAAGCAGCACCTATTAACAGCTTTTTGTTGGGCTCGGAAGGCGTATATTTGGGTAACGCCGCGTCGAGTACTCGCGCATTTGCTGACTCAAAGCCGCCCAGCTCATCAGTTTCCTTCAAACGAGTAAAGAAAGAGTTGTAAAGCTGCTGATTAATATCAACTTCACGTTGCAGAGCTCGCCGCTGGTTGTCTAACGCTGACAGTGAACGGAACTCAGCTTTCGCTTGCGCGACTTCTTGCTCTAGCTGTACAACGCGGTCTTCCGACACTTCGTATTGCGTTGTAATACTCGTTATCAAATCTCTAATCTGACTACTCAGTGTTTCCCGGATAGAAGAAAGCTCTGCATTCGCAGCAATCATTCTAGGGTGTTTAGGGCCATAAACTTTACTCAGTTCGCTCACGCGCGTCATCGCCTTTGCTTCGTCACGTCGAACATCTCTGATGGTTGGGTGATTCAGTACTTCAGGAAGACGCGCTATGTCTTCTAACGAAACATCGTTGCGCGTTTGTCTATAAATAACAGCATTGAGCTTAAGTGCGGTTTGCGCATCGAGTAACTGCTTGCTCAGCTGCTCTAATTCATCGGCCGCTAAGCCCACCACACCATCTATATTAACGACTTGATTTTGTTCGTAAAACTTAGCAAGATTACGTTCAGCCACAGTAAGCTTTTGCTTGAGGCCTTCTAAGCTATCTGTAAGAAAAGACGTTGCTTTCGCAGTCATATCAAGCTTAGCCTGCAGATAGTTTTCAATGTAGACGTCTGCGACTGCGTTAGCCAGTTCCGCTGAAAGTGTAGGTGATTCAGTAGTAATGGTTATTCTCATTACTTGCGTATTATCGACCATTTCAACGGTAAGTGCGCTCATTAAGAGTGAAGTGGCTTTGCGCTTTTTAGCCGCTAAAATTTGCTCTTCAGTTAAATCTTTAGGCTCTTCCTGTGGAAGAAACGGTAAAGCTTCGACTACCCTAGCTTTGAGTTCATCAAATAAACTGGCGCCCTCATCAACTGGCATAAACTCTTCGTTATTATAAAGCGATAAGCTTTCAACCGTGCGTTCTGCAATTTGACGGGATTGCAATATTTCAAATTGCGTTTGCATGTAGTCCTTGCGCTTTGTGTCAAGACCATATACTTCTTCTATTGAAACAACATTCGCCTTTTCTGCCTCTACCAAAATAGTTGTAGTAGAAGTGAACATGGGCGTCATACGCATGACTAACAATGCAACTAAGATCGTAAATGCAATTGCTAATGATACAATTCGAAATGCGTAACGCTTAATAATTCCCAAATAATGAGCAATGTCGATGGTCTCATTTTCAAACACACCAGCATTGAACTCTTCCCTGCCATTTACTGCCATTTTATTTCCTGCACGCTACGTAATTTAGAAGAAACGCTGATTGATGGTGATAATATCACCAGGCTGAATCATATCGCTCACGGTTACGGTGAATTCGTTTGTTCTGCCGTCCTTTTCACGAATAATGGTAATTTTGTCGCGGGCCGCTCGCTCTGTGTAACCGCCGGCTAATGCAGCCGCTTTATTAACAGAAAGGCCTGGTTGATATGGATAGCCGCCCGGCCTTTTCACTTCACCATCAATAAAGAAGGGCCTGTATTCAACGATAGCTACTGAGACAGAAGGGTTAACCAAATAATCCCCTAGCAAGCCAGCATAAATTTTCTTTTCGACTTCATCGGCAGTTAAGCCTACCAATTTAATTTCCCCTAAGAATGGATAATTAATTGTACCTACGTCAGGTAGACGTACTTCCATCGAAAGATCATCTTGGCCAAAAACACTGATTTTGACTCTGTCCCCAGAGCCAAGTTGATACTGACTCATGCTCAAGTTTCCTTCCTGAGCGATGGAGAACGCTGAGTAAAGGAATATGAATAGTATCGAAGCTAAACTAATTACCTTTCGTTTCACAGTGTTACCTCAGCAGTCACCCCAATTACGCTCTTATCATAGCCAATGGTCTCTCGGTTACTATCGCGATCTGTATACTGATAATAAGTGCTGAATTTTAACCATCTGCGAGCTTGATAACTCAAAGATGCGGAGTAATTCATGAGTTCGTCGTCTCTATTATCGATATCAATTTCGTTAAATACATATTCGTCATCTTGTTGAGTGACACTAAACGAGGTACTTAAACGCTCAAGCCAATCATGATTCCAGCGAACACTATAGTTTTGTCCACGGATGAAATCGCCTTCACCATTCGTTTCGAAGGTATCTGCACTTGTCGAGATTCTAAACGTAGAATAGCTCACTGGTTGCCAATCTATTCCAACCTCCCAATCTGTGCCGTAGAATGTCCCTCGTGATTGATCCTCAAACTCTTTCTCTTTATAACCTACTTTTGCAAAACCTGTTGTCGCAGCAGTGCTTTCCCAAACAACACCAACTAAAACGCGTGTCTCATCACTGTCGCGAGTGACAAAGTCTAACTGCTCATCATATCTAACGTAGGTTTGCGTAATATCAATAACAGCACTAGTTGCAGCTCCAATTTGGTAGCCAAACTCACCGCCAACCATGGTTTTTACCCTATCGCGGATCAAATAGGCGTCTTCAGATCTGTCATAGTCTAGTGATTGTCGACGTGTTTTTAATGTAATAAGACCATCAGAAGTCACGGCACCATACGTGTATTCAGCAGAAAGGTTCGAGCTTTTATAAGTATCTGGTGTTGAAATATCCAACCCAGTACCAATTGAGAAGCCGGTTCCGCGATCTTCATGACCATCTTCATATTGAGCGAGCGCACTCACACGATGACGACTATTCAATTCAAAGTCACCCGAAGCTTCTACAAAATGGTCGGTATAATCATCATTGCTACTGGAAAAATATACACCACGCTCCAGTCTATAACCAATCTGAACGGGGTTGCCGTTGACTTGTGTAGCGGCAATAAGTTCAGGGGATAAAGTGGTACGCCAGCTGTATATTTTACTTTGGTTATCTCGTGCATTCGCCACGTTGTCAACATACGCCATCGAAGACGTAAATGAAGGGATCAAATCAAATTGCCCAGCTTGAATTCGACCAGCCTCTTGGGCAAATAGAGTCGGTGTGGCGCAAATTACCGACAGAGCTATTATGCTTTTGGTCCTTTTTAACATGTTATTTCCTTCCTACGATGGCTTGGGTGTATTAAAACGGTGCATTATTTCGATATAGCGCTTTCAAATACATCCTTACGTAAACGCTATAAACCGCGAAACAGCCGGAATATGTGTAATTCTTACAAACTAAACAAGGTGAATGCCTTAATAGTTCATGGATAATCAATGTCGAGCAATAGGCGTGCCGCTTTTGCTGTATTAGGCTCTGAACATTACTAGCGAACACATTGAAGCGAAAGTCAATTTGCTCTGTATTGTTTGACTCAACAGTCAGTTAACAAAGTACTGCAACTTATACCTAGGTATTGTTGCATCTATATGTCCAAGGCTGCAAA
>NZ_JAFLMX010000243.1:0-5236 GCF_017849675.1 Alteromonas sp. AO-Serp | reverse complement strand
GAACAACTACATTTCAAAGCACTAGAACGTCCGCCTGTCACCCCTCCCGGCACACCTGGGCTGCACGTTATGCTTAAAAGCGATGATGAATTTGCCTATAAACCTGGCGACCCTATTATCTACAAGGGCTTCAAGGTTGGTGAATTTGAAGACGCCACATTTAATATTGAAGAGCGCGTTGTGTATTACGATGCATTTATCGAAGCGCCCTACCACAAGCTCATAACTAACACGACACGCTTTTGGGATGTCAGTGGCGTTAAGTTATTACTTGAATCTAATGGAGTAAGCGTCGAAACGGGAAGCTTGGAAACATTGTTGGCAAACGGTATTACCTTTGGAATTCCCGATGGCGTACCTAAGGGCGAGCAAGTGCTCGATAACGCTTTCTTTACTATTTATGGCGACAGCACATCAGCGTCAGATGCTCGCTACAAGGTGGCAGCAGAATATCTGTTACTCATTGATGAGAGCGTTAGAGGCCTGACCGTTGGCGCCCCTGTAGAATACCGTGGAATTGAAATTGGCAATGTAACGGCAATTAACTCTTTCCCTGCTGTTGAAGGGAGTATTCTAGAGCGTGGCTATCCTATCCCCGTACTTATTAATATTTATCCTGGCAAGGCAAGACAGCCAGATACCAAAGAAGGCCTAAACGCGATAAAGCAAACGATTAGAAACTGGCTTGAGAGAGATCTTCGGGCGTCGTTACGCATGGGCAATGTTTTAACCGGTGGCTTGTACGTTGATTTACAGCATGTACCCGATGCAGACTACACCAGTCAAATAGAAGTAATTAACGGTTATGAAGTCATTCCTACTGTGAGTAACGAGTTTACGCAGTTAACACAAAAAGCCGATGCTATTTTAGATAAAATCAACCAGCTACCGCTTAAGGAAATGGTCGAGAATGTGCAGCTAGCTGTTGAAGACATGCGCTTAGCCGCAGAGTCAGTGGAAACCGCTAGCAGTGACTTTGACTTACTTATCGCCGATATCGATGCAAAAGCACTTAACAGTAACCTGAATCAAGTTCTTGTTAGCCTTGATGGCTTGTTGAAAAATTATAGCGAAGGTGGCTTTAATAAATCTGAGATAAAGGAAACGGTTGATGCCTTACAGGAAACCATGCGTAATATTCAACCCTTACTGCTAAAGCTAAATCAATCGCCAAACAGTTTGATATTTTCTAAGGATAGCGAGGCCGACATTCAGCCTAGAGCTAAAAATTAAATTGAAGAAACTAATAAAAACTATGCATTTTTTCATCGAAAGTAGCGTAGAGAGTGAGCGCACTTAAATGTTAATAATATGGCGTAGTGAGACATCCCTAAACAAGGATGAAAGGAATAAATAGAATGATAAAACAGTTTAACGTCTTCCCTTCCCTATCGACAGCGAAAGTACTGTTTATCGGCGTATTCGCACTTAGTGCGTGTTTGTTATCGGCGTGCAGTAGTGCACCTCGCTCACTGACATACTATCTACTGCATACCACAGGTGACACCCCGTACGCGGCACAAGAGACCACATCTGTAGTGCTAGACAAAATCACGCTTCCTGAATATTTAAAACATCGCGGTCTCGTGTATCAGACCAGCGATACAAATCTTCACATTTCAACCAGTCATTTATGGGCCGAACCGGTAGACGAAGGACTAACCAAAGCATTGACCAGTGCATTAACTTCTCAAAATGTGTCACTTCTTCGCCCCGATCACTACGCTAGTGAAGAGGCCATTCACATGGCTTTGCACATTAATGATTTTGTTAGTACCTACGAAGGGGAAGTAATTCTGTCTGGACAATACGTGATTACTCGCGTCGGTGGCAAAAGCCAGACATACCCATTCGTATTTAAAACTCCCCTTGAAGATGACGGCTTTTCTTCAAGCATAAAAGCAATGAGAAACACTATCCATCAACTCGCTAAAGACATTAGCAAAACGCTTAAACCTTAGGCTTAGCGATGTTCGGTTCTCTTAAGCAATACGTATTTAGCGGTGTGAGTCGCCACTATAAGGACGAAACCAACAGGCGCATTATGGTGGTAAACCTATTTGCGGCAGTAGGTATGTCTATTACGTTTTTGCTCGGCACTCGGGCGTTTATTGACGGAGAATATTCCCTCTCTTCTACGCTCTACACAGCTAGCGTGGTATTTGCCATTTCACAACGACTTCAAGTGCGATTTGCGTCAGCCAAAGCACGTACGTGGTCTATCACGCTGCTTATCATCTGCTTAATGGTGCTAACTCTTTTATTACTTATTACCGGAGGTAAAGACAATACTGGCCCGCTTTGGATATACCTGGTACCACCTGTCACCATGTTTTTCGCTGGTTTTGTGCGGGGGCTCATCGCGCTCATCGCTTATACCCTGGTATGTGCCATAGTACTGTTTGGCATCGACGCCCCATCGTTTATTGCAAGCTACACCTACGCTTTTAAAACGCGCTTACTCTATTCATTTTTAACCGTTTCATTTCTGTCGGCGTTTTATGAGTACAGTAGACAAAAGAGTTACGACACCGCACTTTATTTAAGTGAGCAGTTTGAGCGCCAGGCCAAGCATGACCACTTAACTCAGTTGTTAAACCGGCGAGGCGCGCAGCAGTGTCTAGAGCGCGAGTACGCAAGAATGCTGAGAAGCAAACGTAAATTTTCGGTCGCCATTGCAGATATTGACCGCTTTAAAAGTATCAATGACACCTTAGGCCATGAACAAGGTGACGAGGTCCTTCGTCAGATTTCAAAAGTGTTTAGTTCTCGCCTGCGAGGACAAGATATTCTCGCACGGTGGGGTGGCGAAGAATTCATGTTCATCTTTACCGATACTGATGAAGCGGGTGCTGTAAATGCCTTGGAAAATATTCGAGATATTTTGAACAACGCACCGCTTAATATTAACGGTAGCGAGATCCATGTAACGAGTAGTTTCGGGGTGAGCGAAGCAAATCCCGATATAGATATTTCCTGCGCCGTTCGTCGAGCAGACCAAGCACTTTACTATGCCAAAGATAATGGTCGAGATTGCGTGTGCGAATTTTCGTCGTTGAGCTCCCCCTCTTTTTCAGGAAACTAAACCAATTTCCCTGCTTAAATCAGTACGGTTAACTGACTTTACACAAAATTGACTCATGTTTAGTTACATTTGCGCTGTATTCCTGAAACACTTTAGCGCTACACTATGTAAAGTATTCGCTATAAAAGTAGATTTAGCCATGAAATGGATGAAAGTTGCACTGCCTATTGGTGTTTTATTAGTAGGCTACTTAGGTATGAAAGGAATCGAAGCCTCTGCCTCTGATAATACTATTACAGAAGAAGTTGATACCCGCCCAACGGTGACTATTGAAGCTTTATCGCCAGAAGACGTGCGCGTTCAACTTACCTCGTATGGCGAAATAACGCCCCTTGAAACCACAAACCTTGCAGCTCAGGTATCGGGAGAAGTTGAGCGCTGGAACCCTAAGTTTGTGAGCGGCGGTCTGGTTCGACGTGGCGAAACCTTATTTGAAATAGAAGCTGACGCATATGAAGCGGCATTGTTGCTGGCTGAAGCTAACCTCGCTAGCGCGCAAGCACAGCTTATCCAAGAGCAAGCCCAAGCTGATGTCGCTGCCAAAGAAGCGAAAACGATGCCTAACGCACGGGTTACTGACCTTTACCTTCGCAAACCTCAAGTGATGAGTGCGCAAGCTGGCGTAAAATCAGCTGAAGCGCAGCTTAAAATCGCAAAGCGTGACTTAGACAACTGTAAGGTAAAAGCACCATACGATGCACTTATAGTATCTAGAGATATCAGCACTGGTGACTATGTAACTCAAGGCACGCCAGTCGCTGTCATTAACAACATCGAATACGCTGAAGTAACCTTCCCTGTAGCCGGCTTTGACCGTGTTTTTCTAGCAGACAACACCATTGGTAGTGAAATCGCCATCGAAGTAGATGATGTGCAGGGCGCTACTGTAAAAGGTACCATTCACCGTGATACGGGTGTGGTAGATAACACCACGCGTATGAGCTATTTCGTTGCCCGTATTGAAGATCCTTACGCCATCAATTCGTCGAAGCCTATCGTAAAGTTTGGTTCGTATAGCACAATCGCATTTGAAGGAAAAACCCTTAGCGACGTATACCGCGTACCTCAAGAGTTGGTAACCAATCGATTGTTGTGGACGTTAGATGACGAAGACAGATTAAAATCGCAAAAGGTTAAAGTTGTTCGCGAAGAAAATGGCGACTTCCTTATTCAAGGCGATTTCAATGCCAAAAAAGTCGTGATGAGTTTGCCCGAATATCCTCAAAACGGTATGCCTGTTAAGGTCATTGAGACCACGACCGAAATTGTGACAGCAAAAGCGAACTAAGGAGCTGTCATGGAAAACCACAACGATACACAAACCGGCATTATTTCTTGGTTCGCCAGAAACTCCGTGGCCGCCAACCTACTGATGATTTTTATCATCATCATGGGGATAGCGAGCTATTTCACTATTCAGCGTCAGATGTTTCCAAACATCGAAATAAACTACATCACCGTTGAAGCCAACTACCCTGGTGCTTCACCTCAAGAGATTGAAGAGAGTATTTTCATTAAAGTTGAGGAAGCAGTAAAAGACATTACTGAGATTAAGCGTACGGTTTCACGTGCATTTCGCGGTGGCGGTGCAGTTACACTGGAAATTGACACTAAAGCTGAATTAACAGATGTACTTGATAAGGTGAAGCTTCGCGTTGACAGTATTGCCACCTTCCCCGCTGGCATGGAGCCGGTTAATGTTTCCCAAGTAGAGTTCCAGCAGCAAGTTATTGAAATGCCTATTGTCGGTGACTTGCCTTTATCAGAACTCAAAGTGCTGGCAAAAGAGGTGGAAGATGAGCTTCTACAACTTGGCTCTATCTCTTTGGTTGAAGCCAATACGCCGGACGATGAAATTGCCATTGAAATTAAACCTGATACGCTTAGGAAGTACGGCTTAACTATTGCCGATGTCACACAGGCAATTAATAGTTACTCTGCCAACATTTCCGCAGGTCAGCTTAGAACTAACTCAGGTATCGTATCGGTACGTGTTGAAAACCAGTACTACAGCGGCGATGAGTTTAAGCAAATTCCCATTAAAATCGGTGCGGGCGGCGCTAAGGTAACCTTGGGCGATTTCGCTTATATCAACGATGGATTTGTTGAAGGCGAACGCTACTTTAAATACAACGGCATGAACGCTATCTA
>NZ_JAFLMX010000094.1:0-17861 GCF_017849675.1 Alteromonas sp. AO-Serp | reverse complement strand
CCTCTTTATAGGGCTATCAGCGCTTGCTTTAGCTGACTACTGGCAATAATTAACTGTTGGCTCACGAGCAGTAGAAAATGTAACTTAACATGCAGTCATGATCTCACGTTAGGAACTTATTGGGGTTTTGCGCCCATCCCCTCGAAATCGGCATCAGAATGATGACGGCCAAATGAACGCGCTTTTTGTGAATTCTTCGAAAAACTGCCAAATAATTAAAAATAGGCATAGATAACTAAAATGATAAAAGCTTCTGCTGTGAGAATGACCCTCATGCTTGTTCAAGCAATAACTGCGCGTACAGTGAAATAGTCTTTTGACTAATGGTAGACATCGCCAAGACTATTACTACTAGTAGACAAAGTTGTGAGGTGTCCACATGTCTAAAGATGTAAATAAGCTACTCGCAGGTCAACTTCTGATTGTTGAAGATGACGCCATTACTTCTGAACTTATATCAAACAACCTCACAGCATTAAAGAAAATCCGTATTGTTGCAAACGGTAAAAGTGCAGTTAAGTTTTGCCAATTGTATAAACCAGATATCATTGTGCTAGATGTTTACTTACCAGACATCAATGGTATTGAGCGCTACCGACTTCCTAAAGAAGCCACTATCTCTCTCAACTCTTCAACAATGACTTGTTAAACACTTGAATACTTCAAAACAATTAGAAACATATCGAGAGTTGATACATGTAGATCAATTGACTGGTGTGTTTAGTCGGTACTATTTTAGTATGCACTCAATACATCATAAGCGGCATTTTCATCAGCATGGACAGTAGTTGAGCCGCAGATATGCTTTGTCATCGCTGCTTCAACGGCATCTGAATTTTCAGAACGAATAATAACAAGTAAACTTGAGGGGCGTTTTCGGGTTAGCAATCAACACCCCTCTAAATAGTTCTAGTAGAGGATGATGCTTGCGTTTGCTCTAACTGTCACATTGCCAGCTGGATCGATAATAGTACCCGCATTGGCGTAAATTGTACCGCCGAGACTCTTTTTATACTCCTTTGACTGTACAACCCAATTCATAGTGTAGATTGTATTGGGTTTTATCGGTGCTGTGAACTTTACATCCATGTGAGCTCCAAGCATAGGACCAAATTTCATGAAGTGAGTAGGAAGAAGAGCGGAAAATACTGCAGTGATATGGCTGCCACTTGCAATAATCCCTCCAAGACGAATTGTTTGTTCGTTATCTGGGTCATTATGTACAGGATTTAAATCGCCAATGAACTTGGCTCCATCTACTACTTCCTTCTCACTTAAGAGTAATTGGGACTCAATGATGTAGCCTACGTCTGGCAAATATTCTTTCTGCTCCTGAACGCTTTGCATAGATTGCATTAGCCAACCTCCTTTAGAAGATGGTGCTGATTTCTCAGATTAAGATTTTCGCTAGTTTGCAATGATGGCGCGGAATAGCGGAAATCATGAGCCCATACAAATTGATGCCAATAGCTCTCTGCAATCTCAATCCATATTTTGAGTAGATTTTCATCTTTGACGAATCTCTTTTGATTTATCATTATCCAACTCATTACAGCTTGGCTGTCTCTACAATCCTCGCAATGTCCTGAAGTGCAGCAAAAGTTTACCGTTTTGCAGTCTGAGGCGTAGGCATTAAATCCTGGAAGTACAGCATTACCGTTCTTAATTCTTTCAGCATTTTGTGGATGGTCTACACTCACACTGGGGCAAACATCATATCCAAAATCTCCCCAGTGACTTTTCCCTGTTACCATAGCTTCAATGTAGTAAGGGTGGCTAGCGAGTGTCTCTGGAAACAACTCCCTGACTCGCAAAATTTCATCAAGTAATCTTTTTTCGTACTTGGTCCGGAGTGGATCGCTCGTACCATACTTACTATAAAAATTAACTGAGACTGTATTTCCATTTTCCGATATTTTTCTCACTGTCTCTTCGATATGAGCAATTCCATCTTCAGTCACTGCAAAAATGAAATGGGCTCTCGGATCATATTTATAGTTCTTAAGAGCAGTCTCAAATAGACCCGAAAAGGAGTTTCCGTTAGGTTTGATCGCTCGCAGGTCATCGTCTAGAGAGCCACCACCAAACAAAGAGATTAAAACCGAAAAATCCTTAAAGCCTTCTTTGGGCAAAGCTTTAAGACCATTGGTTGATATGCTATTAAACTCCATAATCTCAGCAAATAATTCGAGTCTTTTGGGATGGAGCGTAGGCTCGCCTCCTATAATCAGACTAGTATTGATACCTCTATTCCTCTCAGAGATAAGAAACTTTTTAATTTCATCCTTTTTGGACAAATCTTTTGTTCTTTTGTCAAAGTCATATTCAAAAAACCAACAACCTTTACACCTTATATTGCACGCTGTAGTGATTAAATACTCTGACACTCTAACTCTTGAACTAATTTGTTTAATCCGTTGATAACGAGCATAATATTCAAAGTCACCGTTAAGCCTTTTAAATATTGCATTTTTGGTAACATCTTTCATAAGCAAATCCTTCTAGCATAAGATTAGAGAAACTTTCTGTTTGCAGTATCGTCTGGTACATGAAGTCCAAGAGCTTCTAATTTTCTTCTGGCCTTTTCCGCAAATTCGTTGCGTGCAACGGAATATGACTTTTGCCTCAACCCGTATTTCACGTACAATTCTGACCTTGGGGAATCACTTCTGCCAAAGGTATCAAGTGTTACTGGCCACATTCTTATAAGAGCTTCTTGAATTTGCTTGAATCCATTTTTCGTCTTACACATGCTCCTCGTAATCCTGAATCCATGCCCAACGTGCAGTTTTTCATCCTTTAAAACATGAGGGCACATGTCAGCAATAGGCCTGTAGGAACTTTGAGCCATTTCCTCTAGGACATCAATTACAGCGTCTTCTACAAGAGTCGAAATCAATGCTCTTTCAGCCCAATTTCGACAACTTTTTACGGCTTCGGTCGCGTAGAACGCTCTATCGTTCAAGTTTTGCGATAGCATAAATGACGTATCTATACCAATATCTAATAAAATGTCCGCAGCTCTTTGATAGTGGTCAAGTTCATCCTTGGCTAATTCGCAGCACACTGCTTTCTCGTAGGGGTCATTTGTCAAAAAGTAAAACAATTTTACATAGTCATCAGCTCCAGAAAGTTCCCCTTCAGCATGGGCAGTCAATTGCCTCTTAACGAGATCTTGATATTCTTTAGGTGTTTCAAGTAGTTCTGATGGAGTTGATATATGGAATGGGCTTACATCTTTTACAGCAATAGATTCTTGTAGCATTTCACAGTCCTTTTTGGAAAAGTAGTTACCAAGAACAAATGCGAAGTTAATCTTGGTAAGGTCCTGTCTATAGGATGCCCACCTTTTTCAGAAATTCAAATTGCTACTAATGTTCATGACAGCAGAAAATGAGTTACATCAATGCCTAACAGATAACTGGACCTTTAAAGCAAACACATGTTTTACTTGAACCTACAAAATAACTCAAAAAAATCAAGGCGAGTTCCACACAACGTCATACGGCTTTCCAATTGGAAAGTCCATACCACAAAATAACCATAGAAATGATCTGCAAATTTGTAAAGACGTTGTTTAAAAAATTTGCCAGAAAGTAATAAAGTTATTAACTAAGTTCTTAACGCTGGGAATTGATATCACGAGCTACGACCATACCTAAAGTATAGTCGCGTGATTACTAAAGGAACTTGACGGTCTAACTAACCTGAACTCGGTTTAAGAAATTGAACTAATTGCCTGTTCCAAGATCCGATCTTTCGACCAAGAAAAATATGGACCAAAAAGTGTTCAGCGTTCTCCAAGTCCCAATGCCACATACCGTCCAATGACGAGTGTTCAATAAACCTGAATATGCGC
Organism: Alteromonas sp. AO-Serp; assembly: GCF_017849675.1. Lineage (NCBI taxonomy): Bacteria > Pseudomonadati > Pseudomonadota > Gammaproteobacteria > Alteromonadales > Alteromonadaceae > Alteromonas > Alteromonas sp. AO-Serp. Next base: position 14,002 of record NZ_JAFLMX010000094.1, on the reverse strand, counting down.
GTATCGGATTGAACTAAGTCGAGCAACTCTTTCTCAAGTCTATGCAATGGTAATACCTTTTAGTTCAACGCCGACGTTTGAACTTCCTCTATTTACACCTACTGCTGTGTTAATGATAGCGTCAGTATCTCAATGAAGAAACTAATTAAATTAATACTAAATCAATAAATTCATCAAACAAGAAAGTATTAAAAAACGACCGTTTTATGAGAGTGAAAAGTATTTTCTCCGCTCGGTCTGATTTTATTGGTTCTATTTGTTTTATAAACCCATCTCATTTAATATAGTCTCATAAAGTCATTTTTCAACATGTAAATAAGATTATGGGGCTCAAAATAGGGTATGCTCGAGTAAGTACATCTGATCAAGACTTAAATCTACAGATCGATGCGTTAATGAACAACGGGTGTGCTCCTGAACATATTTTTACCGATAAAACGTCGGGAGCAAAATCAACTCGACCAGGATTAGATAAATGTCTTGATACATTGTCATCTGGAGACATTTTAATAGTATGGCGATTAGATCGTCTTGGCCGCTCAATGTCTCACTTGATCAATTTGATTGAGTCATTAGTTGAAAAAGACATTGGATTCAAATCGATCCAGGACGGTGCTATTGATACAACAACAGCTTCAGGTGAGTTGATGTTCAATATATTTAGTGCATTGTCGCAATTTGAGAGACGATTAATCCAAGAGCGGACCAATGCTGGTTTATCTGCTGCAAGAGCACGAGGACGGAATGGCGGTAGACCTAAAATCGGTATCAACAACCCTAAAGTCCAGATGGCAAAGCAGATGCACCAAAATAATTCACTTTCTATAGAGTCTATTTGTAATTCACTTTCTATATCTAAAGCAACTTTCTATCGTTATTTAGCAATGTGATTATAAGAAAGCAACTCATTGAACTATTATTCACTTTGCAGAGGCTCCACACCACTAAGCAAACCTGCCAAATCAATCGCTTTACGATTTTTGTTAAAGGCATACTCTCCGTTCAAGTTGATGTGCTGCCAAGCAACCGGTGATAGTTTAGAAATAATATCTACCACATCTTGTCTACCGTTTCTTTCTTGGATCTTCAAAAAGGCTGATAACAAGGCAGAATTATAATAGATAATACAGTTTGAAATGAGCCGCGCACAATCATTCCATTGAGACACCTGATAATCGTTACCACCACGAAATCTATTACCATTGACTGAGGTAATGGCTCGTTTTAACTGGTGATAGGCTTCCCCTCTATTTAACGCTTGCTGAACATAATGGCGTAGTGTTGAGCTATCAACGTACTCCAAAACGTAAATCGCTTTAATTAGACGATCATACTCATGCAAAGCTGACAACGTGCGACTCTTGCCGTTACTGAGCTTTCTAATGATGGTGCTTTGAGTAGTTGTCTTTTGGCTAAGAGAACAAAGGATATGTTGAATGTTTTCCCATTCTTCAGCCACTAATTTATAGTTAACGTCTTTCTTTAACTGAATTCGGCCACCTTCTTCTTCAGTAACTTCAAATAAGTCAAAAAACACTCGTTTCATTTTTGCGTATCGAGGCGCAAAGGTGTAGCCAAAGAAATCTAAAATAGCGAAATTGACGTTATTCGTGCCGTGGTTATCGGTGGATAACGTATTTGGCTGTATCTCAGAGGTATTGTTGTAAAGCAAATCAAATGCAAAATGACCTTCATATTCATTCGCGCCAATAACTTGAGTATTCACTGGCACATGATTTGACACTAACGTCAGCGCTGAGACACCTTTGCCTTTGGCAAAATACTTGGATGAATAACGGGCTTTAAAGGTGTTGATCCTACACTCGAATTTTTGACCATCGATGCTTGAAAATAACTGATTGTCATCAATATGGTAGTAAGCAAATATTGGCAGGATAGCAATGGCATTAGAGATCTGATCATTAGACTCTTTCAGCGTCTCGTATCTGATGTAACTATCATTAACACTGCGCAACTTTCCCATCGAACGGTCGGAGATATTGGCCATTTTATATAGGCCGTAATTCGTACCGTTGGCGAGTATGCAGGCAACCAGATCTTCTTTGTCTACTGATGATTTTTGTTTTGTGGTAGCGATATGTGTAAAAGCATTGAGGTAATTAGTTTTTTCGTCAACAAACAGCATAAGCTCGACAATACCCATATGCTGAATTTGATTATAGAGAGGGTTATCAACCGTTTGTTGCCAGCGGCTATTTGGGATAGACCATTTTAGTTCTGACTTACCAGGTATAACTTCGACGTATTTGTTGTCACCACTGAATATATGTGTGCCAGCCTCTTTCAATTTCACTTCAAGCTGATACTGCTTCTCATCCAAGGTTTGGTTAATTGGTGCTGATAGTTTATCAAGCCCTGTATTTTCAATAATATCGTCTTTGTTTTGCCATTCTTTTGGCTGGATTAAATCTGAACTCAGACTACGATTATTGACACTCTCTTTTACGGTAAGGCTATTGTTTTGAAATAGTTGCTCTGCTTTACGATACAGGAAGTACTCAAAACGAATAGCTATTTGCTTAGAAACTTCTCCTTGCAAATACCCTCGGTCACCTTTGGGTACCAAGTCTAGGTTGATGGTTCTAACAGCCTTGCATTCACTGAGTTCAGAGCGCAACGTTACATACTGATTATGTAAATCATCTTTTAAATGGATAAACTCAATGTCTATGGCCATGAACAAGGAGCGTAGAAGTTTACTCACCTTGCTTGACTGTTTATCAATAAATTGCCACTCATATTTACGCCCATCAAAATCATTGCTATCAAGATGTTCGCTAAGCAATTTAATGTTCTCAGCAGGTAGCAACTTAAAGGCTTTTTTGCGTACATCGCCAAAGGTCAATGCATCGTCAATATCGCTGTCAATGAAGTAATTCAGCAGACTGCCAGCCGATTTCAATTTTGTTCTGACAATGTTTATATCTTCGATAACTCCCTGTTTGGCGTGACTCTTTGCTCCTTCAGCAAGCTTTCGGACGAGATAGATAAATGCAGAAACGAGGTTGTCGTTAGTTTCGCGGTACCTGAAGAATAGATAACAAACAAGATATAACAAGGTTTGACTATCAGCATGTCTTTTTAACTTATAAACCGACTTGTGTTTTACTAAAGACGCGTAGTATTCAAGGTTTTTCGGTGACAGCTCTAATTCAGCAATCAGTGTCTTAATTTCTGGATAAAGCGCACGTATGATTTTATGCGTCTTTAGTTCTTGTGATATTTGGCTGGCTGAAAAATCCTTCGCCATGCGCTTTAACATAGCGAGATCTGTGAACGTGCTTTTGGAATCAAGCAATCTAAGAAGCGTAGCTTTTGTATCACTGCCTAGGTTTTGGTTCAGGACAGACTCAATGCGACTACGCTCACTAGAAAGTACACTCGATATGATATCTTGAAGTGTCGTATAACCAGCTAACGCAATCCTGTTTTGTCCAAAGTAAGCAATGCATTCATCAAACACATATCTTGGCTCTTGATTGATTTTAACAACGACATTGAGCCTTTTGAGTAAAGGTGCCTTGTCATTCTTGCTCTGGTAAACGGAGAAGCCTGTATAAGTCAGAAGTTTTCTAACTAACGCTGTTTTGGTTCGCGGTGGAATATCTTCATCTTGAACGCTTTTATCGCTGAAATATTTTGCTTTAACGTAGTTAAAGTCAGGTTCAACATCTGAGAATGTAAAATTGAAAATTATTGGTCTGGATCTGAAATAACCCAATAAGAGGATAAAATAGATTCTGGTCTCTGTTTGCCTCAACGTATTGACCAGTTTCTGAGTTTCCTTGTCGAGTGAAAAGTAGTCTTCTCTGTCGGAGTGACTAAAGTTGGGGAGAGCATAAAGTTCTTTGACTTCAAACGACGTGAGTATTTGAATGCGTTTTGTTTGTTCAGCAGCGATGGCATATAGTCCTGATTATTTTTTCATAATCATAACAGACTCAATGTTTTAATTCCTAATGCCGATTTCGAGGGGATGGGCGCAAAACCCCTACTTGTTGACCTTTTAAGAGAAACTCTTTCAAGGCCATCTAAAGAACATAGAGTGATAGTCTTACATATGATTGGCTCACACGGCCCTACTTACTACCGGAGATACCCAGAGAAATTTGCTAAGTTCGTGCCTGACTGTCCCAGAAGTGATATTCAAAATTGTGAAGAGGCAGAGCTGACAAATACGTACGATAATACTATTGCATACACAGACTACGTGCTAGGCCAGATTATTGAACAGCTTTCCACTATTCCTAATTCGTCGATGCTTTATCTATCGGATCATGGTGAGTCATTGGGAGAAAAAGGGCTTTATTTACACGGTTTCCCTTATAATTTAGCGCCTGTTGAGCAAACTCATGTACCAATGGTTTATTGGGCCTCCAAGTTTAGCCAACCTGAATACAGTGATTGCGTAAAGTCGTTATCCAGTCATCCTTATTCGCATGACAACCTTTTTGACACATTACTTGGTCTTACTAATGTGCAAAGCAGCACCTACCAACCCACTCAGGATATTTTACGAAAATGCGAGTCATAGACGAAGCCACATCAAAAATGCATTTCGACCCTAAAGCCAAACCAAAGGGCATGTTGCGTATTGTATTAGCAATGAAAAACTCAGTTCGAGCTATATCATGGCTTGTTAAAAACGAGTCAGCGTTCCGGCAAGAACTTATCTTACTTATCTTAGCGGCGGGAGTGCTTGCATTTTGGTCAATTCCTTATATGGAAAAGGCGATTTTACTTTCCTCCATACTCTTCGTTTTGTTCGCTGAAATTATAAATACTGCAATTGAAGTAACTATTGACCGTATTGGAAAAGAGATTCACCCACTGTCAGGCTTAGCGAAAGATTTAGGCTCAGCGGCTGTTTTAGTGACGATCGCAATTTCATCACTGTTGTGGTTAGCTACATTGTGTAGATATTTTTGATTTGAGACTGTTGACTCACCGATGAGGTACCGCACTGACATGGGTCCAACTGTGCAAATTCATCAATGTGTATAAAAGAATAGAAAGCCAATAATTAGCGAGCTTTAATATAAGAAGTTAAAGTCTGATATAACTAAAAGGCAATACCCAACAACCTTTGGGTTCAGTTTTCAATTACTAGCCAGGAGTTGCATAGCAAATCGCAAAGCAAAATTGTCAGTTAGAAAAAGTTCTTCGCGTGCTTTTACTTTCGCTGATTTTTTTTAAGTTTAATGAAAGTGAAAGCAAAAGTCAGCGATGCCATCAGCTCAAATAGCCAAAATATAGGAATGAAGCCAAACGATTCAACCAAAAAACCATTTTCATCTATACTCGAGCCTTTTATGTTATAAGCGATTAAACACAAAATACCACTCATAAAAAATAAGAAGCTCATCTTATAGTTACTTATAAATTTCATTAATGTCTCTATATTTTATTTTCAACATCTCGTAAGAGCACGAAAGAAACGTTGATGTCGAAGGTACGTGTTCAATCTTGCCTCTTACCACTTTAGTTACGCATTATTATCTATCACACTCTCCTTACAGTTTGACAAAAAATTTAATCATGAGGGGAACAAACTAAAAAGTTCCATGAAAATCTATAGTCATGATTGTAGACAATGTGTCACAAATAAAATTTTAGCTTAGTATTAAAACTTGAATTACTGTCGACTATCATTGTTAATGAGTAATGGAATTTCATCTCACCTCCTCATTAACTGCAGAATGCTCGTCAGTAAACTCTATTTCAACTGTGCTGTAACTGAAGTCAAACATGGCCAAGCTATCATAAATATCAAGCTTCAATAACTTGTATTCTTCAACTGTCTTTAAGGCACTGCCAACGCGTATAGTAATAACATTGTGTTCTCCGTCAAGTGACCAAATTTTTAAGTCATGGATATATTCAACTCTATCAACACTCCGGAGTTCATCTAACACTTGTTTGTATAAGTTTTTCTCTGGAACACCTTGCAAAAATAATTTTAAGGTTGCTAATAAGTTTCGAATTACATTAAACAATATAAAAAGCGTAAAGCCAATCGAAAGTAGGGGGTCTAAAATTGGCCAGTCGACAAATTGCATTACTATGGCAATAATTAATACAGCAACCCAGCCTAAAACGTCCTCCAATAAATGCCAGTTCAACACTCTCTCGTTTAGGGTATTTCCTCCCTGGAGTTTATACACAGCAAAGCCGTTTACAGCGACACCTAGAATCGCAAGTAATATCATGCCTTCTGTATTTGGAACGACCGGGTCTAATACTCGAGGAATGGCTTCTGATAATACCCAGATTGAGCCAAGGATAAGTACGGCTCCGTTAATAAATGCCCCTAACAGGCTGAGTCGCTTGTACCCATATGTGAAATTTTCATCGGCCTCTCTCTCTCCTAACCTATTGAGACACCAGGCGCTTCCAATAGAAACTGAATCGCCGAGATCATGAACAGCATCTGCCATTATAGCAGTGCTGTTCGTTAGCCAGCCGCCAATAAATTCAATAATTGTGAAGCTGAAATTTAATAGAAAAGCCCACCCAATTTTGTTTGAGCTATTTGAATGATTATGAGTCATAGAGGCTCCGGTGCGCCCGGAACATACCGGGCGTAAAATTTGATTAAGAGTTGCGTTTGTTATGTGCGAGCTGATAAAGCGCAGGTAAAATAAATAATGTCAGTAAAGTTGACGATATAATTCCCCCAATGACTACAGTGGCGAGCGGTCTTTGTACTTCAGCACCTGTTCCTGTATTAAGTGCCATGGGAACAAAGCCTAAGCTGGCCACTAACGCAGTCATCAAAACAGGTCGAAGCCGGATTATGGCCCCTCGAATTACTGAAGTATAAATATCACCATTTTCCTGCCAGAGTTGTCTGATGAATGCGACCATCACTAGTCCATTCAAAACCGCGACCCCGGACAAAGCGATAAAGCCTACTCCCGCAGAAATTGAAAGAGGCATATCTCTAATCCAGAGTGCCAGTACTCCTCCAGTCAAGGCTAGTGGTACACCAGTGAAAATTATCAATGCGTCTTTAACAGACCCAAACGCCATAATGAGTATGCCAACTATTAACGCAAGCGTAACCGGAACGACTAAAGTCAGCCGTTTGCTGGCGGATTCCAGTTGTTCAAAGGTACCACCAAACTCTAACCAATATCCTTCCTTCATTTTTAAATCGGATTTAAGTCTTTTTTGTAAATCAACGACAAATCCTCCTAGGTCGGTTCCTCGAACGTTAGTCGTTACGACAACTCTGCGCTTTCCATTCTCTCGGCTGATCTGTGCAGGCGCCGGCTTTAACTCGAGAGTGGCTACCTCTTCAAGCGGTACAAAACTATTGCCGACACGAACAGGTAAGCTCTCTAATTTGTCAATATTTGTACGCAACTCTTCAGATAATCTGATTACAATTTTAAACCGACGATCGCCTTCATAGATTATGCCTGATTCCTTACCCCCTATGCTGGTTGAAACGAGTGCTTGAATGTCTGCTACGTTAAGACCGTACCTTGCGAGAGCATCTCGTTTTGGTAATATGGACAACATAGGAAGGCCGGCAACTTGCTCAACTCGCGTGTCTGAGGCACCTTGTATCGACTCAGCGATCTCAGCAACCTTATTTGCAGAATCCAACAATTGCTCTAAGTCATCACCGAAAACCTTGACTGCAACATCAGCCCTTACGCCGGAAATCAATTCATTAAATCTCATTTGAATTGGTTGGGTAAATTCATAGTTATTACCGGGAAGCTTTGAGGCGACTGATTCAATTTCAGCCACTAGATCCGATTTAGATTTAGCTGGATCAGGCCATTCTGAGCGAGGTTTAAGTATTACAAAACTATCGGCTACATTAGGAGGCATTGGGTCTGTAGCGACTTCTGGTGTACCTATTTTCGCAAAGACTACCGCTACCTCTGGAATTTCTAACAGCGCATCTTCAAGTAATTCTTGCATTTGAATTGATTGGTTTAGACCGGTACCCGTTATGCGTAAAGCCTGTAAAGCGACATCACCTTCATCCAGTTGAGGAATAAATTCAGACCCAAGTGTTGTTGCCAACCATCCGCAGAAGACAACAAACGCTAGTGCAGCCCCAAGAGCAGCAGCTTTAAATTTAAGAATAGCCCTAAGTGCTGGTTCGTAAGCCAGTTTCACCCAACGTATTAAAAAACTCTCCTTTTCACTGATTTTTCCCCCCATGAAAATTGCGATCGCTGCAGGCACTACCGTCAGTGACAAAATCATTGCCGCAATAAGAGCGATAACAACAGTTATTGCCATGGGATGAAACATCTTTCCCTCTACGCCTGTTAAAGTAAAAATAGGCAGATAAACAGCGGTTATGATCCCGACTCCAAATAAGCTGGGCCTGATTACTTCAATCGTTGCTATTTTCACTTCTTCTAGACGTTCCTTGAGTTGAAGAAGTCTGCCGTGATGCTGTTGCGCTTCAGATAAGCGCCTAATACAGTTTTCAACAATGATGACAGCGCCATCGACAATCAGACCAAAATCTAAAGCCCCCAAACTCATCAGATTTGCCGAAACACCTCTCTGGACCATTCCAGTGATTGTCATCATCATAGCAATAGGTATGATCGCAGCCGTAATAAGAGCCGCTCGAATATTGCCTAGTAGTAAAAATAATATGACAATTACGAGTAATGCTCCTTCCAGCAGGTTCTTCTGCACAGTGTTTATCGCTTTGTCGACCAGTGTAGTTCGATCATAGGCGGGTTCAGTAACTACCCAGCTTGGTAACGATCTTTGAATTTCAGTTAATTTACTGGCAGTTAAAGCTGCAACTTCCCTTGAGTTTTCTCCCAGCAACATCATGACCGTTCCCATCACTGTCTCTTTACCATTTCTTGTAGCGGCACCGGTCCTCAGCTGCTTACCCAAGCCTACAGTTCCAATATCTTTTATTAGAACAGGAACAGATCCTTTTTTTCCTACTACGACATTTTCGATATCCTTTATCCCTGTCAATTGACCTGGAGAGCGAACAAGAAGTTGCTCGCCATTTTTCTCAATATAGCCTGCTCCAGCATTATCATTGTTTAAATATAGTGCTTCAGAAATGTCTTTAAGCGAGACTCCCATCTCCAGCATTTTTACAGGGTCGGGATTGACGTGATATTGCTTGTCATAACCTCCAATAGTGTTTACTTCTACTACTCCCGGAACCTGGGCTAACTGTGGTCGAATGATCCAATCTTGTACCTCTCTTAAAGCCATAGGTGTGACCGGCGAGCCATCGGGTAACGTTGCTCCATCTTTCCCTTCCAGTGTATATACGAAAATTTCGCCAAGCCCTGTTGCGATTGGCCCCATTTCTGGCTCAAGGCCATCAGGTAAAACACTTTTAAGGTTAGCAAGTCTTTCGTCGATTAAATTTCGGGCAAAAAAGATATCCGTTCCTTCTTCGAAAATAACTGTAATCTGTGAAAGACCATACCTCGATATAGAACGTGTATAGGATAAGTTAGGCAAGCCATATAGTGCTGTTTCGACAGGAAATGTTATTCGTTGTTCAGCTTCTAATGGTGAGTACCCCGGAGCTTTGGTGTTAATCTGAACCTGTACATTTGTAATATCTGGTACAGCATCAATAGGTAATCGCTGGTAGCTCCAAACGCCGATCCCAATTAAGATTAGTGCAAGAACAAGAAACAAAAAGCGTCTTTCTACTGAAAGACGAATAATATTATCAATCATTTATCGTCTCCAGGATTAGTGAGCGTGAGAGGCACCGGATTTTTCAAGATCCGCTTTTATCAGAAAGCTATTTTTTGATACGTAAATTTGACCAGCGATTAAGCCACGCTTTACTTCAGTGAAGTTGTCATCTTTTATACCCAGCTCGACAGGGACAGCTTGAAACGTGTTACCATCGTTTAAAAATACAACTGAGTTACCATCCATTGATTGGATAGCTTCATTCTCAACGCGAAGCGAAACATCGACTTTCTGAGCATCAACTACACCTGTAACCATATCGCCGGGGGAGAATTCTCCTTCGGTATTAGTGATTTCAACAATTGCGATCTGATAAGGTTCAAGTGAACCTGACGGAATGAGAAATTTGACCTTTGCATCTTGCTGTCGGGAACCTTTTTTTATGTGGATATAAGAGCCCTGCTTTATTGTATCCCGCTTGGATGGAAATACTTTCAATTCTGCCCAAAGCGTTTCAGCGTCGACTATTTTATAAAGCGTTTCACTGGTAACCAACTGCCCAACATTAACATTTCGACTTACTACCGTACCCGAAATTGGCGCTTTCACGATGTAGGTTTGTAAGCTGTCATTTGATTGAATTTTTGCAATTACATCGCCAGCCTTCACGCTGTCACCAACATCCGAAGCGAGAGTTTCTACAACTCCCGAGAACCGCGCATTAACTTCAGCCTTGTTCTTGGGTGGAATTACAAGAGTACCCAACAATTCGATATGTCTTTCAATGGTCCCACTCTGAACTTCGGAGGTTGCTAATTGAAACTTTTCAGTTAATGCTCTTGAGATCTGTGTTCTTCCCTCGAAGTTTTCCCACTCCCAGGAATACTTTCGTCTTTTGTCAGTCAGATAAATAGTAGCCCTAAAAGAATGAGGTTCAGACAGAGCTTTTATTGACCGCAAAACCCCCTCTGAAGTTTGAAACTCAAATTTTTCTGAGCTTGAACCTAACTTCTGTAGCTCTATAGAAAAGGAATCAGGGATAAATGGCTTCCCATCTTCAAAAGTCGAGGCAATAATTACAGAGCCCTCGGGGCTTTCATCGATACTTACTTCTATTTTGATGTTACCTTTCTGGAATATATTTTGGTTGTCATTTGAATTGGTGACATCTTCACTTGCGGTCGCGATAGATGTCACAGTGCCGATAAGAAATAAAAATAAAATTTGCTTTAGCATAATTAATCCTGGAGATTGAAAGTGAATGATTTCAGAGATTGCCCTGTCCATTGTTCGATAAGTGCTTCATTGAGCAGGGTGGCTTCGCGATAGTTGACGAGACTCCGTTGAGATTGGAGAAGTGCATCACGTGAAGCAAACCATTCTTGATAAGTGTAAATTCCCTTTTGATAGCCCTCCTTGGTCAGCTCCAATGCTCTTTTCAAATCTGGCATTACTTCTTTTTCCAGGTGCAATGCTGCCTGTGAACTAAAATTTATGCTTTTCGTTGCTTTAAATAGAATCGCTTTTACATCGAGATACTTGGTGTCTCGCTCTAATAACTCCGCCTCCTTACTAGCAATTGCAGATTTGACTGCACCCGAATTCCTCTTCTCAGCAAATAGTGGAATTGAGGCACCAAAAACTAACGATGTATCTTGAGCTCCCTGATTCCTTCTAACACCAACAGACCAAGATAGGTCTGCGGTATTATCAGACTTAGCCAACTGAATTTCAGCGTCCTTCAGGTCAAGTGACTTAATTAGTAAATCCGCATTCGATGATGATAAGAATTGGTTAAAAAGTGTCTCGTAGGAATAATTTTTAGCGGGTGAATTTAAAGAACCAGTAAGCGTGATATCCTCATAATTGCCCTGCCAGAATAGTGTGAGAGATTGCAGGGCTATCTCTTTATTCACCTTTGCTGTCGCAAGTTCTAATTTCGCTTGATTTAAAGCCGATTTAGCTCTGAACAATTCAGCATCATTCGTTGCACCACTTTTTATTCTATTAGTGATCACAGTAAGAGCATCTTCAGCTAAGCTCACACTTCGCTCAGCTATTTGCAGACGCTCCTGTTGTGCCAGAACGCGAATATACTGCTGAGTGAGCCCACCAAGTAGTGAGAGAGACATTGAATACTGCTCTGAATCTAAAAGGGCAGCTCTGGCATCCACAACCAGTGTTCTTGCACTCTTCTTTCCACCAAGTTCATACACTGAAGATAGAGAGATGGTTGCTTCTGCTGCTTGAACTCCCGAAGTAGAACTTGTGCCCATCACATTTTCTAGATTAGCACCTACGGTGTAAGCTGGAGAAAGCAAAGCTTGTTGGCGATCTCCCTCAAGAGCTCTAGTAAGAGGTCTGAATTTCAACAAGCTTGGATGACGGTTGAGAGTAAGTTGAACTGCATCATCTAAAGTTACTTGTTCTGCCAATGCATTGGCTTGAGATAGCATCAATGCACTAGTCAATATTCCGGCGCGCGTAAGTTTGCGCACAGGAAACTGTGAAATTTTCATGATATATAATCCTAGTCAGTTGAAAAAACGAAAAACGACAGGGATTAAATTCTTGGAGGACGCTCTATTTGGTTAATGAAACGATTAGGTGTAGCTTCACTATAAACTGAGACTAAATTGGGAGATTTTTTTAGAAACGAGCTTTCAATATCAAAGTAAAAAGCTATGTGTGTAAAATGACCATGACAAGAACAACAATGGTCACAATCACTTCCCGTATCTAAATCGTAAGCATCGGACAGTTCGATTAATGTATTTTCAGTACATAATTCATTGCTAAACAAGTGGTCTTGTTCAATAGAAAACGCGTCAGTCACAATCAACAAAAATTGTGCGCACAACAAAAAAGCGGCTAAGACCACTTTTAGATTTTTGCTAATGCGGTAATTCGTTTTCAACACAAGATTCCTCTATTGGCAATTCATGTTCTCTTAAAATATGATTGTAGTCAATGCCTAAATGGTCAGCTTTCTGATTCACAAGAGGAACTCTGTATTAAAAAGCCATGTATTTCAATTAAGTTGCTAAATCTTGTCAGAAAAACAGAAATCTACTGCAAAGCCTGCTCATACATAATCCGGCAATGTAAAATAAGTACACCGAAGGAATAGGAGAATACAACATGCAATTTCAATAAGCCTGTCACAATTATTGCGTCTCGCTCGTACCAAAACCTGTAATACCCCCTACAACAAGTGTAAAAGCAAGTCCAATACTGAAAGATAAAATCACCGTTGACCCAAGAGGTAGCTTTTCCAATTGCTATCTGATCTCCTTACAGTGAGCGCATCAATGAACAACAAAGTAAATATTATCTGGCTCATGCCATAACCGTGATGCTATGCTTATGAGCATGAAGTTGGTTCGCATCGCTTCTTTGAGTTCACCAAATCATCTAAGGCTCCATTTTCGAATAAACGGTACAATAGACTAGTAGAAAGGCATATCGGAAACTCGATATCGCTAGATACCTTACTGTAACTTTTTGGCTAAAAACGTTGTCGCTTCGCGTAAAAATACCGGTCATTTTTTGACCTTGGCAAGTTCATGTTTTAATCTGCTATCCCCGCGTCACAACGGGGATCACTGCTCTTACGTGTTTTATCTTTAGATTGCGCAGTATGATGTTTTCAGCAGTTCGGTAGACTAAGAAAAATACTAATATCTAAAGCAATCTGACGACCAATAATATCAGGTTTCTAGCAGAGTAATACCGCTTCGAGTATGAATTCTGAAGTATACTTTGTTTGTTAACAACCACTCATTTCTGGCATAGTAAGCTTCTTTAGGGGAGGTTTCCTAAAAATCTGAAGAGGATCCACAGATGACTGAAATCTATGAAGGGGCACTATAATAATTGTGATAATTCTCTTTCTGCTCTAGAACCGTAGCAGAGTTACTTTCGTGTTAAATAGTTCATGTTAATGCTTATTAACGTTACCTATTCGAGTAGAGATAAGAAGTTAGCTTTCCTCTTTTGACTACGATATATCATGCAAGCGAATAGCGCTCACTTCAGCAGCAAATTTAAAATAATTAAAGGGTTGTAAATCTCTGTCAAGACAGTTGGGTGACGTCAACATGTTGGAGATATACAAGATGAAAACTAAGCTGCCTCATATTGGTATTTTTTGGGTCTACAAGTCGACTGTACTTGCTAAAGCAATGCCTTTGAATAGTACAGAGCCTGATAGCCTTTCACTCTATGACAGTGACTTTAGCCATTTAGTAGAGTGGGAAGAGCATAGAATATACCTTCCGTGTTTTCCTGAGCTCATTGCTGTTGAATATCAAGAAGT
>NZ_JAFLMX010000101.1:0-16661 GCF_017849675.1 Alteromonas sp. AO-Serp | reverse complement strand
AGTCTTGTCTAAGCAAGCCAGTGCCGCTCAAGTCGGCGTTATTTGTGCTATTGCCGCCTATAGTATGTGGGGTGTTGCACCTGTTTATTTCAAACAGTTGATGGTTTTGCCGGCAGCCGAAATCCTTATGCACAGGGTTATTTGGTCTGTAGTGCTTCTAGTTGGGCTTATAGCAGTGCTAAAGCAATGGCCAAAAGTGGGCGCTGCTCTTCGCAACAAGCGAGTTATGCAGATTTTGTTCGTTGCTGGTTTGCTACTCGGGGCGAACTGGCTATTGTTTATTTGGGCAATTAATAACGACCATATCCTTGATGCAAGCCTAGGCTATTACATCAACCCCCTTATCAACGTGTTTTTAGGGCGACTTTTCTTAGGAGAAAGGTTACGCAACTTACAGCGCGTTGCTGTCGGACTTGCTGTTATTGGCGTGGCTATTCTAATCTTCTCATACGGCCATGTGCCGTGGATTGCCTTGGTGCTTGCAGGAAGTTTCAGTGTGTACGGCTTATTGCGCAAGCAGGTGGCGGTAGACTCGCTACCCGGCCTTTTCATTGAAACCTTAATGCTTTCACCATTGGCTATTATCTACTGGATATTCTTCGGGTCTGAATACAGCAATTTATTTAATAACGACGCCACGCTAAATACCCTTATTTTGGCGGCTGGCATTGTAACTACCGCGCCACTACTTTGTTTTACCGCTGCTGCAAGGCGCATTATGTATTCAACGCTAGGCTTCTTTCAGTACATTGGGCCAACGCTCATGTTCATACTGGCGGTTTACCTATACGGCGAACCGCTTGAGGAGTCCCGTTTGGTGACCTTCGGCTTTGTGTGGTTTGCGCTTATCTTGTTCAGCGCTGATTCGCTAGTCAATTATCGCAGTCAACGTAAAGCGCAAAAGCTCTCAGTAGAGTAGGGGCTGGTTCTCACAGCCCTGCGTAATACCAATCCGCAAAGCGGTGGCGTAAAACGCCTATATGCAAAAGCAGCGCGCCTATGATGAAAGAGCTAATGTGCGTGGAAAATGGTGAGTTACGCAATGGTCAGAAAGCACGGTTAGTTAAATGGGAAAGCTAAAGCAGTGAAGCTTGCTCTTGCTGAGGTACATCTGGCGGTTCACATTTGACCTGATTGCGCCCGCAATTTTTTGCAGCGTAAAGCTGTTTATCTGCAAGGCTTAGTAGCTTATCTACGCGCTGGGTATGGGCGCCGCTTACTCCAATGCTACAGGTCACTTTAATGTCGGTTTTGGGAAGTTGAATAACTTCCGCTTCCACTACTTTTCTGAAATCTTCTAAGCGTTCACACGCCTTTTTTAAAGGTGTAGATGGCATATAAATACAAAACTCTTCACCGCCAAATCGGGAGATGATTTCATCTGGAAAATAAAACTCAATAAGCGCCGCCAGGGCTTTTAGCACAATGTCACCGGCGTCATGGCCATGGGTATCGTTTATCGATTTGAAAAAGTCTAGGTCAATGAGGGCGAGAGCGTGATCTTCAGACAGGTTTTGGTGTTGCACAGTAACCATGTAGAAGAAGTGGCGCCTGTTAGGCAAACCTGTTAAATAGTCGGTGTTGGCCACACGGCGAATTTCTTCAACGCTCTCAATATATTCCACGTTCTGCATCACGCGACACAAGAATTCTTCATGACAGTAGGGCACTCGCAAGAAGTCATTTGCACCACTCTTAATAAAGTGCGCAGACATTAACATGCCTTTGCCTCCAGCAACGCCCATAATTGCCAACTGCTCTTTCGAAAAGGCTTTTCTTAAACTGGCGACAAAGTGCGTGCCTGTCATATCAGGTAACGTATTGTCAGTGATAACAAGACGTACGTTTTTGTGTTCAGACAAGCATTGCATAGCGTCTGTAGCCGTTAGGCATTCAAACGCAATAAAATTGTGGCGCTGAAGTAATGAAACGGTTTTTGAGCGCAACACCCGATTCGTGCTTACGACGACGACGCCAGTAGACTTGTTTTTTTCTAATCGGCTAATAAGACGATTCAGGTAGTCGTAGTTCTGCGAATTTTCTTTGGGAATGTAATCGACAACGTTACGTTCTAGGACTTTATCGCGAATAGCGCTATCTAAACTTTCTGTTGTAGCAATGGTGGGAATGAAAGACTCAACCGTAAAGTCGATGGCTTCGCCTTTTGGTGCATCGGGAAGCGAGTATGCAACAATAGCACACAGAAAGGTTTCCGGCATATTTTGCGAAAACCGTGCTTTGCCTTCTGTCAGCGACGTTGCGCCAACGGGGGTAAGGCCTGCCCGGCGTACTAATTTCGCTATAAGTTCAAGGTTGCCTTCACCATTTTCGATGATCAGCACGTGTTGCTGCATACATTTCAACTTAGGTTTAGGCTACCTTGCCTATTAATAATGTTACGCTTTCTCCAGCTTTGCGTAAGCAAGTACCAGCCATTTGCTGCCAAATTCGTCGAAGTTTACTTGAACTCGACCGTGCTCACCACTCCCTTCGTAGTTAAGTACGATCCCTTCGCCAAATTTACGGTGTACAACTCGCTCACCTAAACTAAAGCCCGTTTCTTCAAAACTGGCGTGCGACGTTGCTTGGCTAAAGCGGTTGTGCACGGGCCGCGAAATAGTCGATTTCAGCCTAACCTCTTCAACGCAGTCTGCTGGCATTTCGCGAATAAATCGAGAAGCAGTATGATACTTATCTTGGCCATAGAGTCGACGACTTTCTGCATAAGTAATATACAACTTTTGCATTGCTCTGGTCATACCAACATAGCAAAGTCTGCGTTCCTCTTCCATTCGACCTGGCTCGTCGTTGGTCATTTGGCTAGGGAACATGCCTTCTTCTACACCTGCTAAGAATACCAGTGGAAATTCAAGGCCTTTAGCGGTGTGTATAGTCATCATCTGCACGGCATCCTGGTCTTTATCCGCCTGGGTTTCACCTGCTTCCAGCGACGCATGAGCTAGAAAGGCTGCCAGAGGCGACATTTCTTCGGCTTCTTCAGGCACGATAAAGGTTTTACATGCAGTAACCAATTCTTCCAAGTTTTCTAGTCGTGCTTGGGCCTTTTCTCCGCGCTCTGCTTGGTACATGGCGTACAGACCAGACTGGCGAATAGCTTTATCGGCTTGTTGGTCAAGGGGCTCATCTAACGTGGATTGCTCTAGCTCAGTAATTAGCAACACAAAGCTTTGCATAGCGTTTAGCGCGCGGCCTTTAAAGCCACCTTCATTAATGAGCAACTGACACGCCTGCCACATTGAACAGTTGTGCATTCGCGCGGTGTCGCGCACTTGCGATAAGGTTTTCTCACCAATACCGCGACTTGGGGTGTTTACTACACGCTCGAAAGCTGCATCGTCGTGCGGGTGGCTCACCATACGCATATAGCCAAGGGCGTCTTTAATCTCTTGGCGTTCGAAGAAGCGCAGACCGCCGTATATGCGATACGCCAGCCCTTCGTGCAGCAAGGCTTCTTCCAGTACTCGAGACTGGGCGTTGTTTCGATAAAGAATGGCGGTATCAGTAAGGGCGTTGCCTTGATTAAGCCAATCTTTGATTTTCGAAACAATAAAGCGCGCTTCATCTAGCTCGTTGAAACCCGCATATACAGAAATAAGCTCGCCTTGCGCGTCTTCCGTCCAAAGTTCTTTCCCTAAACGGCCCGTATTGTTGTCGATAACCGTGTTCGCCGCTTTAAGAATGTTTCCTGTAGAGCGGTAATTCTGCTCAAGGCGAATAGTAGTAGGCTCGTTGAAGTCTTTCAGAAAGTGCTGAATATTATCTACGTTCGCGCCGCGCCAGCCGTAAATAGACTGATCGTCGTCGCCAACAATCATAATGTTATTATTACCACCACTACACAGCATACGAAGCCATGCATATTGGATATTGTTGGTATCTTGGAATTCGTCTACTAACACTGCACGGAAACGACGTTGATAGTGGGCTAATACTTCTGGGTTTTTAGCCCATAATTCATGTGCGCGTAGCAACAGTTCAGCAAAATCTACCAAGCCTGAACGGTCGCAAGCGTCTTGATATGCCGCATAGACTTCGCGCATGGTCTTTTGAATATGATCGCCGTGGGTTTCAATGTGCTGAGGGCGCAAGCCTTCGTCTTTGTTGCCATTTATGTACCACTGAATTTGACGAGGCGCCCAATGCTTTTCGTCCAGGTTCATGGCCTTCAGAATGCGGCGAATAAGTCGATACTGATCGTCCGAATCAATTATCTGAAAATTCTCAGGCAAGTTGGCTTCTGCATGGTGCGCGCGTAGCAAGCGATGCGCAAGCCCGTGGAAGGTACCAATCCACATATTGTGCAGGCTGCGACCCATCAACGACTCTATTCGGCCGCGCATTTCTTTGGCTGCTTTATTGGTAAAGGTTACTGCCAAAATAGAAAAAGGGGCGATGTTTTCGACTTCCATTAACCACGCAATGCGATGCACTAATACGCGGGTTTTACCACTGCCCGCGCCAGCCAAAACTAGGGCGTTAGATAGTGGGGCTGCTACTGCTTCACGCTGTTTGTCGTTTAGCTCGTCTAGCAGTCGAGATACATCCATAGTGTGGTACCTGTTAGTTGATAGTGTTATACATTCAGCAGCGCGCTATTATGCCACCTGCCTGTTAATTTATACAGTCCAGTTTTTCCCAGTGAAGATAAACTTCAACGGCATTATACGTTCGTGTGTAATCATGATTTTAAGTATTATTTAATGAAAGATACGAGCGCTCTGAACGTTCTATTAAATTAATTGAAGCACTCAGTTAGACGCAGCGAGAGAGCAGAATGCTTTAACGATGTATACATGTACGATACGGTTATTAGCTATAACGAATTAATTCGATAAATTGATCGAATTATGCGCTTGGTCGGTATCACATCGGTATTGCATCACATCAAACTCAGGTAAACTTTTACGCGTTCCCTTTTGTCAGCATAGATATGCCCAGCAAGGAACAAGTTTAGATTGCTTACCCAATTTTCTGATAGAACACAGCATTTTTATATAACGGGACATGCTCATGACCGCACTTACAACGCCCATCGATTTTTGGTCTACGCTGAAACAAGAAGCGCAAGTTGTTGCTGAAAAAGAGCCTTTGCTGTCTAGCTATGTGCATGCCAGTGTTCTTGCACATCACAACTTTGAATCGTCGCTTAGCTTTATTCTGTCGAACAAAATGGCAGACGACGTCATGCCTGCGCTCGCCATTCGTGAAGTTTTCGATGAAGCTTACTTACTTGAGCCTGGCATCAGCGAAGCGGCTATTGCTGACATTCTAGCGATTAAGGCGCGGGATGCGGCGGTCAACGATTACCTTACTCCCTTACTTCACTTTAAAGGTTTTCATGCTGTGCAAGTACACCGCATGGCGCATTACCTCTGGGTGCACGGTCGTCACCAGCTTGCTTTATTCTTACAAAGCCGCAACTCGGCAAGCTTTGGTGTAGATATCCACCCTGCTGCGCGTATTGGTAAAGGCGTCATGTTTGACCACGCAACTGGCATTGTAGTGGGCGAAACTGCAGTGGTTGAAGACAACGTATCTATTTTGCAGAGCGTTACATTAGGTGGTACCGGTAATGAGTCGGGCGACCGTCACCCTAAAATTCGCCAAGGCGTGTTAATTGGCGCTGGCGCCAAGATCCTTGGAAATATCGAGATAGGTGAAGGCTCAAAAGTAGGCGCTGGTAGCGTTGTACTTAATAGTGTTCCAGCTCACGTTACTGTGGTGGGTGTTCCAGCTAAAGTGGTTGGGAGACCGGTTTGTCAAAGCCCATGTGAATCCATGCGCCAAAACGTACTAGAAGATAACTCCCACGTATAAAATTGGGGTCAGAGTACATTTTGGTCTTCAGGGTTTTTTGAGCAATTAAATGTACTCTGACCCCATTATTTGAGGGTTATTGTGTTGCCGCCTTTTTCTTTTGATGCGTAGAGTGCCCGATCGGCGCGCTGAATAAGTGTCTCGAGTGTATCGCTTTGCTGCATGAGAGTGACGCCGAAGCTCGATGATAATGACACTTCTGAAATAATGATTGCGTTTATACCTTCACGTACCTTTTCCACCAAATTAAGGGCGTTTTGCTCGCTGATATTAGGCAGAAGCAATACAAATTCGTCGCCGCCGAAACGGGCAAAAACATCAGCTTTACGCACAATATCCTTCGTCACCTGACTTAGTCGGCGCAATGCGTTGTCGCCGTCTACATGGCCTAATTCGTCGTTAATACGTTTAAACTTATCTAAATCAAACATAACGAAATAAAGCGAGCTTCCAGATTCACGGCTCTGAGCCATTTCTAGTGCGCTGCGCTGGGCCAAATACTCCCGCGTATAAGCTTGGGTTAAGGTATCCACAAAAACACGGTCTTTGAGCAGAGCATTGTCTGCTTGTAACTGAGGAATGGCTATACCAAACAACGCGTTGGCTGCAATAACGTTGAGTGCAAACTGATACACTTTGACGTAATCCATTAAGGCGAATATATGCACCAGCAAAACAATGCATAAGCTGCTTATTGCAAGGCTTATAACATTGCGCTTCGTACTTTCAGTACACGCTATCCACATGTGGGTAATGGCGAGAAAAAAGATAGCAAATGCACTGTCACGAGACTGGGTAAGTTTTGCCAATAACATGACGAATAGTATGAGGGCCAAATTGATTGCCACTTTTTTAAAGTAGCTGTGTAAATCGGATGAAGCGCAGTTAGAAAATGCTAAGAGGTCTATTTTAGATGCCGCACTTATTTTTACTAACAAGCCAGCAAAAAGAGGTGCAAGCACTACAACACCAGCCATATCCCCTATCCAAAAGGGCAGCATCGCTTCTTTAATATCCGCCGCTGACATCTGATTAGTGAGAACAAGTGAACCAATGACTAGTTGCGTAGCAACTAACGACGAAATACAGCCGATGATTAAGAACGAGACGATTAATTGGGGTGTGGTGACGTCGGGCTTTCTCAATAGATGGCCGAGAACACTGGCTCCTGCATAGTAAGGGAGCATATGTGCAACGCCGAATAACACGCCGCCCCACATCATTTCTACGTTATTTAACGGCAGCAAGTAGTTATGACCATTCCAGACGGTAATCGCAATGGCGGCCACCATAATAGGCACTACCGCGCGCCAACCTAAAACTAAGAAGCATGCAAGGGTGTAGCCTGCCGCAGGAAACCAAACACTGGCGTGTTCAGTGTATTCAACAATGCGTCCAATTTGCCATATGGCAATCCAAGACAAGATAATAAATACATCTTGATACAAGCCAGACAGTGGCTTAAACGGCCAAAAAGAACGACCTGTCTCGGCATGTTCATGAACATTCGAGGTTGGCTTATCTACCTTGGACGCTTGTTGCGACCTTGACTTCGAGATAGCAGGTTTTTCCATGAGGACACAAAAACTACGACTTCAGTTTTCAGTGTATAACGAGTGAGCGTCAAAATCTATACACCCTAAGTGCGGCTCTCTAGACCTTTAAGAATGCGGCTTACTCAAAGGTTCACATCCCGCAAAAGAATGAGTAGTAAAGGTCTGTATTTTCGAGATAAATAGCGCCTAGACAAATTGAATAAGCTCTTCTAATGAATCAAGCTGAACGTGTGGAAGTACTGAAACGGGTTCTAATTTCAACTGCATTGGACGATTACATGCAAACCATGCCGACTGATAGCCTGCATTAATGGCACCGAACACGTCTTTAATAATATTATCGCCCACATGTAAAATGTGCGCAGGCGTTACCTTTATCAGTGAGGCCGCTTCATCAAACATGTTTTGAGCAGGCTTCATAGGCCGTTCCACACTGGCGTGTAAGATCGCCGTGAAGTAACGGTCTAACCCTACTTTTTGCGCGTTTACATTGCCGTTAGTAATACCAACGAGCGGTAAATGCTGGCTAAGTTTATCGAGGGTGTGGTGAACATTACTGGCTAATGCAAAATCGCTTCTTGCGTCATAAAAACAATTAAAGCAGCTGTCTACAGCAGCACGTAATGCAGTGTCTTCTGTAGGGACTATTGATAACTGACTTGCTGGCGTGCCAGATAGTGCAGCGCTTAAAACAACGCGACGAAGCTGCCCCATATCAGAAGCCAATCGCGCGTCTTTGGCGATAGCCGCACGTTTAAGCTGTAGCCAATCAAGCGATGTTAGCTTAGCCGCATGTTTGTGATGTTCAGCAATATGCGCTTGAAGGGCTTGCTCTGCGCGTCGAATAATAGGTTCATTATTATAAAGGGTGTCATCAAGGTCGAAGGTCATAGCCTCGACGTTATTGATAGACCTGAAAAACTGCATGGGGAAACCTTCTAGTAGCGTTATTTCTTGTGTGCGCGAGGGTGAGCCGCGTCATAAACCTTAGCGAGATGCTGAAAATCCAGATGGGTATAAACTTGTGTCGTTGACAAGTTAGCATGACCTAATAGCTCTTGAACCGCACGCAAATCTCCGCTGGATTCTAATACGTGGGTAGCAAAGGAATGGCGCAGTTTGTGAGGGCTTACTTTTTGTGACAGCGACTGTTCGCTTGCCATTTTATCGAGGCGATTAGCGACTTGTCGATTGGATATGCGGGTTTTGCGCTTACTCACAAAGACCGCACTTTCGTATGGTGATGCGTAGGCAGGGCGTACCTTTAACCACGCGTTAAGTGCTTTTTGTGCGTGTCGGCCTAACGGAAGTATTCGCTGTTTACTTCCTTTACCCATGACCTTCACCGTACCGTCCTTTAGACAGTCGGCCAAATTAAGCCCAGTCAGTTCGCTTAAGCGCAGTCCACAGCCATAAAGTAGCTCAAACATAGCCACATCACGTAATTGCATACCCTCATCGTCGTCACTGCTTCGGGGGGAGGCATTAAGAAGCTGCTGCATTTCATCCACGCTTAGTTGCTTAGGCAATGGCTTCCCTTGCTTCGGAGCTTGAATACCTTCTACAGGGTTGCTGAATAGTTGCTGATGATCGATAAGATATTGGCAGAAGGTTCTAAGTGCCGATAGGCGCAATGCTATACTGCGTGGGCTGTGCCCTGACATCTTTGCATCAGCCATTACCCGCTTTATGTCGCTTGGCGTTAGTCCCGACCACTCGTAAAGCCCAAGTAGCTTTGCAACTTCTGTGAGTTGGCGCTGATAATTTTTGATAGTGTGAAGAGATAACCCGCGTTCTACCTGTAGATGTAGCAGAAACTTATCTAGCCATTGCTGGCAAGGCTCGCTTATCAATGCGTCCGTAGACACTACACCTAATATCCCATCATTTCAGGCAAGATGATATTAAGCACTTGCTGAAGCTGTTGAAGTAACAGGGTGTCCATATCTGGAGTGAAGTGGCTGGCGTCACTGCTGCTAATACCTAAAATACCGAGTTCACGGTTGTCACCAAGCAGCATTAGCGCTACAGACTCCGCAGGGCTTTCTCCGAAAAGAAGCTGGCGTTCGTGCTGAGATAATCGACCAAAGAAAAAGTTGGTATTTTTAAAACGTTTTTCAGTAAATAAACGTTGCTGTAGCTCAGGGATCGCGTGCGGACCTTTAAAGCTTTTAATGACCGCCGACGACAATTGTAAACGCTCTTGAAGCACATCTTCCAAAGTAAACTGAACTTCGGCAACACTTTCACAGCGCAGAAGCTGCACGTTTAAATCGGTGTAAACGCGATATATTTTTTCGTTTTGTTTAGCGATGCTCACCAGCTGATTGAGTTTAAAATTAAGCTGCCTAACTTTCTTTCGAAGCTGATCGCTTTGAATTTCTACCAGTGAAACACTGCCTTTCTGCTCGTGGGGAAGCTTAATTTTTTCAAGAAGGTCGGGGTGCTCGGCAAAGAACTCAGGGTTTTGTAACAAGAACGCGCGCACATCGGCACTCGACAATTCCGTTGTGTCGTTAAATGGCTCAATCAATTGCGTAGCGTTAGACTGCCCTGATAATTCGCTCATAGATTTATATGTCCGTCGTACACGTGCTCAGCAGGCCCTGTCATTTTTAACACGTTATCTGGGCCAGGCCAGCGTATACGTAAACTGCCTCCGGGTAAGTCCACCCGCACGTCTTTTCCTAATTTACCCTGAATCTGGCCAATTGCAACCGCTGCACAAGCGCCGCTACCACAGGCCAAGGTCTCACCTGAACCTCGTTCAAATACGCGAAGTTTAATATGTGACTCATTGATTATTTGCATAAAGCCAACGTTTACGCCTTCAGGGAAGCGTTCGTGCTTTTCAACAAGCGGACCAATCTCGGCCACATTAGCAGTATCAACGTCGTCGACTTCCATCACGCAATGTGGGTTACCCATCGATGCCGATCCAATGAATAGCGTGCTTTCGCCGACTCGCAATATGTAGGTGTTTTCTTGCTTATTGGCTTTAAGTGGAATATTCGCAGGTTCGAATTCAGGTTTACCCATGTTCACAGTAACCTGACCATCTTTCTCAAGATACAGCACCATTTTTCCAGCTTTGGTGCTTACGACAATTTTGTTGCGATTAATGAGACCTTTTTGCTTAACAAAACGTGCGAAGCAGCGCGCGCCATTGCCACACTGTTCTACTTCCGAACCATCCGCATTGAAGATACGATAGTGGAAGTCTTGCTCAGGATCGTAAGGCGGTTCCACCATCAACAGCTGGTCGAAGCCAATGCCGAAGTTTCGGTTAGCCAGTTGCTGAATTTTTTCTTTAGAGAAAAAGACGTTCTGAGTAACGTTATCAATAACCATGAAATCGTTACCCAAACCGTGCATTTTAGAAAATTGAACCTGCATTAAACGCGCATCTATCTTGTTAGTTTGTCTCTAGTTTACGGAAGTTTGTACTCACCTTGCCAGAGATCTTTTTGTTTTTCTCTTTCGCGAACCACAATTGCTTTGTCACCGTCTACCATAATTTCGGCTGGACGACAGCGGCTGTTGTAGTTTGACGCCATAACAAAACCATAGGCACCGGCGCTGCGAACTGCAAGTAAGTCTGTTGGTTCAATGGCTAATTCACGATCTTTTCCTATAAAGTCACCAGTTTCACACACTGGGCCTACTACATCGTAAATACGTGGTGTTGCAGTAGTTTCTTCTTTTACAGGAATAATTTTTTGCCATGCTGAGTAAAGTGCAGGGCGTAACAAATCGTTCATTGCAGCGTCGACAATGGCGAAGCTTTTTTCTTCACCTTCTTTGATGAATTCAACTTCGGTAACTAAAATACCGGCGTTTGCTGCAATAGCGCGGCCTGGCTCAAGAATAAGCTTTAGATTCTCACGGCCTACCATTTTTTCAGCCATGGCTTGTGCATAGGCTTTAGGATGAGGTGGTTGCTCGTTGTTATAAGTAACGCCAAGACCACCGCCCACATCTAAATGTTCAATGATAATGTTACGTTCAGCTAATTCATCAATAAGCAAAAGTAGGCGCTCCAAGGCGTCTACGAATGGGCCGATTTCTGTGAGCTGTGAGCCGATATGGCAGTCCATACCAACAACATTTAAATGAGGTAGCGATGCGGCCAATTCATAGGTAGCAAGCGCTCGCTCACGGGCAATACCGAATTTATTTGCCTTCAAGCCTGTAGAAATATAAGGGTGAGTTTTGGCATCCACATCCGGGTTTATGCGCAGTGAAATAGGGGCTTTCACGCCCATTTCGCCTGCAACCTGGTTAATTCGATGAAGCTCTGGCTCTGATTCTACGTTGAAACAC
The DNA here is from genome assembly GCF_017849675.1 of Alteromonas sp. AO-Serp. Taxonomy (NCBI): domain Bacteria; kingdom Pseudomonadati; phylum Pseudomonadota; class Gammaproteobacteria; order Alteromonadales; family Alteromonadaceae; genus Alteromonas; species Alteromonas sp. AO-Serp. The sequence continues at coordinate 4,944 of NZ_JAFLMX010000101.1, read as the reverse complement.
ATGATGCCTTGTTCTAGCGCATAGCGAATTTCATCATGCTTTTTACCAACGCCTGAAAATACTACCTTACTTGCATCGCCACCGGCCTCGATTACGCGAGCGAGTTCACCTGCTGAAACGATATCAAAACCTGAACCTAATTTGGCTAGAACGCTTAATACACCGATGTTCGAATTCGCTTTTACCGCGTAACACACAAGGTGAGGATGCTCACCAATGGCATCATTAAATGCGTGCCAGTGACGCTCTAACGTTGCACGTGAATAGATGTAAACCGGCGTTCCATGCTGGGCTGCAATATCAGAAACAGCCACTTGTTCAGCATGAAGCTGACCTTGGCTGTAGGCGAAATAATCCACTAGTTCAGCTCTCCAGAAGTAGTTACGGGTGAAGTGTTATTGGTGTCAGAGTCGGCGCCGGTTTCTGCATTTTCAGAAGACGCTGGTTCAGCAGACGTGTTTTGTGCAGGCGCGTCAGGAATGTAGAGCGCCCCTTTGTAACCACAGCCACATAATGCTGTGAGTGTTAGCAAGAAAACAACTGACTTTTTAAGCACGAAAAATCCCGCGAAGAATACGACAAATGCCGCTATCATCGCATTGCGGCGTTAAATTGCAAGAGCCAATAATCGTTCTTGTGTTTTATCGCCATATCGAACGTTTTTCCAAAGCGCATCGCACAGGCTTTGCGTATCAGAAAAGTCTTTGTTTTTAAGCCAATCGATAAGAATATTGGGGTTGTCTGGAAAGGCAATTGCTTCGTTGTCGGGAGCTTCTAGCCACTCTTCAACAATGTCGGTATCAAGTTGAAACAGGGTGTGGCATAAATCCAATTTATTTAATGTAAGCACATTCGATAGTTGCTCAAACTGGCCGTGTAAAGGTTTTATAAGCAGCTTCTTGCCCAGTTGAAGTGCCTCACTCGATAGCTCAAACCCCCCATTGGCGATTACGCCACTGGCGTGCTGTAGGGCTTTTTGAAAGTGCTTCTTAGATGTAGGGTGCCAATGAATATGTCCCACTTCTTTCGCTTCATCGATGTTCGGGTGAAAGCATTCGAAAACCTGATCGCTTAGGGGTTCCAACATTTGTTGAACATCTTCAATATCTTCAAAAGGTAAGTAAACCAGAACGTGACCATTTCCCGAAGACACAATCGGCTTTTCTGCAACGAATGGCGGAATAATCGGTTGATTGAAGTGATACCAGTGCACACCTAGTTGAATCTCTGTTGGCGCAAACACTTTCATTAGCAAGGAATCGAAAATCGTGTTGCCACTTTTAGGGACGTCGTAGGCAAATGCAGCCTGATGGCTAATCGAAATAGAAGGTAGACCTTGCTGTTTAGCTGCCCACGCCGTAACGGGCTCAAAGTCATTGACCAGCAAATCGTAGTTGCTGGTATCAAAGGCTTTCACGTCTTTAATGAACTGGCTTACATTTGCATCTTTAACGGTCGCCCATTTATCAACCCGGCCTCCTTTGGTGATAAAGCTCAGGCCAGTAAAGGTTCGGTATTCTCCGAATATTTCCATGTCGAAATACTTCTCAGGGGGACGACCAGTAAACACAAAGTCAACGTTAATGTCATCGCGCTGTGCCAGAGCTGCAGCCATTATTCGCGCACGGGCGATGTGTCCGTTACCGGTGCCTTGCACACCATACAATAATCTCATGCTACCCCAGAATAGAAATGCTCAACGTTGCTATTGTAACGCCTAAAAGTGTCCCTGCGATCACGTCTGACGGGTAATGAACACCCAGTAACACACGTGAAAGACCAATTAACGCGGCCCAGCTGTAAGCTAATACCGCAAACGACGGATAATAATGAGCCACTATGCTCGCCATCAATGTGGCTGCTGCCGTGTGGCCTGAAGGAAGAGAGAATTTATCAGAAGGCGTGACATGTGCTGTTAAATTCATTAGAAAATCGCAAGGGCGAGGGCGCTTGAACATTTTCTTAAGCAGCACATAAATGGGTAATTCCAGCGCATAAGCCATCAGCGCTGTGTAGAGGAAAAGCTCACCGTGTTCAGGCTCAAATGCCCAAAGCAGCGCACCGATAACAAGGTACAAGTAACCATCGCCGGTTTTCGACAGCCAGATAATACTTCTGCAGTCTCTTTTTTGCGTCAGTTTGTACAGGCGATAAAACAAGTCAGTATCGTATTTGGTCAAGGATTTAATCAACATCGCCTTGTCCCCTATCGGTTAATTACTGCACAGGCTAAAGTTCATCTGTGACCAGTGGGTGACGAAAAAAAGAAACTTTTTTGACAGCGAGCTTCGCTTTTACTTTTTCTTTTGTCCTGGCGAACAGATATTGGGAATGGCTGTAAAAGACAGAAAGCTAAGCAAAATATGTGCTCATTTGGGGGAGGGGAGAGCAAGTTTTGATGAGTTTTGAAAAAAGTAGAAAATTCGACGAAAGGCGTTAAATCAAACGTTTGCATTGCCACATTTAATGCTATGCTAGTTTTAGAAGCGTAAGCAGCGCTTTGTTTTCACTTAATTTTAGTCTTCTCAATTTTAGTAAGGCAGAACGATGGAATACAACACATCTGAATTATGCGATTTGTTTGCTGATAGCGTAGACGTGGTAGATCCAATTTTCGCGAGCTTTGGTGGCCGGTATTCTTTCGGTGGTGAAATTACCACAATTAAATGCTTTGAAGACAGAGGCCTTATCGACCGAGTACTTGCTCAGCCCGGCGCTGGAAAAGTACTGCTTATTGATGGCGGTGGTTCTAGCCGTCGTGCACTGTTCGATGCATCCTCTGCTCAAGTTGCAATCGACAACGATTGGGAAGGGGTTGTGATATACGGCAGCGTGCGAGAAGTTGATAGCCTTGCCGAATTAGATATCGGTGTTTTGGCGGTAGCCGCCATTCCAGTAAATGCTGAGTGTGAAAGTATTGGTGAGGTAGACGTGCCCGTTAACTTTGGTGGCGTTACGTTTTTACCAGAAGATCATCTTTATGCTGATAGCACGGGCGTTATTCTCTCTCCTGAACCTCTCGATCTGGACTGAGTGCCATAAATAGCGCGTAATTTTAGGGGCGCACCTGGCGTTTATTAACCGATAAGTTCTGCAAACTCAGTTTAAGCAGGGGCTTTTGGTGCGAGCAATTTACGGGTTATATCCTTGTTATCTAACCGTTTTTTTGGCTATGTTGGCCTTGCCCTCAAAGGCAGAGACGCTTACTGTCGGATGGCTGAATGATAACGTTAACGAACGTTACTTAATCTCTGACATTGAGCAAGAATTTGCCAAAGTAGCGCCTGATATTACGCTCAATGCGGTGGGCGTACATACCGATAAGTATAAGCAGCAAGTTCTCAAATGGCTTAAAACGGGTGAAGGGCCAGACGTACTTTATTGGTATGGCGACGAGCGGCTGCTCGACCTTGTTCGCAGTGGATGGGTGAGCGACATAAGTGACATTTGGCAAGCACAGCGACTAACAGATGCGTTTAGAGTGTCGGTGTCCTCTCAAGTTAGCCTTAATGGCCGCTTCTACGCTATTCCGGTATCCCATTATCCGTGGTCATTTTTTTATAATGCTGAGCTTTTTGATTCTATGGGACTCGCAGAGCCAAGTACGTGGGACGAATTTCTTCACCTCTGTCAGGCTTTAAAAGAGAAAGGTATTACGCCCATAGCCATTGGGTATGATGCGCCGTGGGTATTAACAAGCTGGTTTGAATTCATTAGTTTACGGCTTTATGGAGAGTCCTTTCACCACGAACTGTTATCAGGCCGTGTCTCATATAAAGATGAGCGAGTCGTGCAGGTTTTTCTTCTGTGGAAAGTACTCATTGATAAGGGCTATTTCATGGATACGGGAGAGAACATGGACTGGTATGATCCCATGCCTTATCTGTACCGAGGCTTGGCAGGCGTTACGTTAATTGGACATTTTCTAAGCTCTCGTATTCCTGAAAGTGCAGAGTCAAAAATTAGGATATTTTCTTTCCCAGAGCTCAGTCCTGGTCAAGAAACCATTGAGCTAGCTCCTTTGGATGTGTTTTTTGTTCGGGCTAGTTCTTCGAAGCAAAAAGCGGCGCGACAATTTTTGTCGTTCATGGCGACACACAAGGCCCAGTCGCGATTTAATCTTCACGCAGGGGGATTTTCTCCTTTGGCGGGAAGTGAGCATTTTCCGAATTACTTTAATGATATGGGCGCTAAGCAGTTAAATACGGCAGAAAGCACAAGTCCATATTTCGATAGGGTCGTGCCTCACGAATTCGCAGAACCTGCCATGACACTGTTGAGAGACTTTATGAAATCAGCAGATGTAGGTAGTACGACAGAGGCTCTTGAAGCGCTAAGGTTGGAAGTGTATCAGCTCGATTAACTGCGAGATGCTAATCGAGCTTAACTTTTGACTAGTGCTCTGCTTCGTCAAACACGCTGTTCAAATACATGGCAATTCGAATTCCGGCCATCTGCAAACGCTTTTTTGCAGTAGGCAGGTGGTTGTATAAATAGTCATAGCTCATATTGTTTGCGTCATCAGGATAAATGGTATCGCGAATAGCGGTGCTTTCTTCAATCCACACCATGGGGTCGGTGGTGGCCCAACTGCGAATATCCTTAGCCGTAATAGCTTTTGTTAACCAAGACGTCCACTCTGAGTACGACAGGTCGCGCTGATCTAGCATTTGCGAGTCCCACACTCGGTGTAGGTTAGAGTCTTGCCAGAAGAAGCGCACTTTTACGTCGTTACCACCACGATCAGTACCATTGCCGGCATGAAGTGGTTGATGGAGATCGCCAATAATATGCACAATAAACTGAAGTGCCAGGCGCTTTTCATCAATGGTGGCCGTGTCGCTTTTCAAGGTTTCAGTAAACTGCTTTAACGCGGTTACCGCATCACCTTGTTTTGGGGCACCCACTTCTTCATAGGTTTTACCCGCAGGCACAGACACATAG
>NZ_JAFLMX010000092.1:0-1390 GCF_017849675.1 Alteromonas sp. AO-Serp | reverse complement strand
GGTACGTTTGCAGCGTCGTTCTTTGTAACGCTGTTATACCTTGTTGAGCACAATTGGCGTTTACCCATTCAGGTGTTGGCAGGCGTTATGATTGTGCTTTCGTGCTATGCATTTATTGCGGCGCGTTCTCAGGCAAAAGTGCTTAAAGGTCAGCCTAAAGCGCCTAAAAAGACCTTGGCATTTGGGGTCATTATTAAGCAGCCTGTTTTCATATTTCTCACTTTGCTTACCTTTGGCTATGGTGCTGTAGAATTTGGTAACGCGAACTGGTTTGTGAGCTATGCGCAAAACGGCTTAGGCTTTACCGGCGAACAGTCGAGAAACTTACTGGCATTTTTTACCGCTGGCATGGTGATCAGTCGTCTTACTTTCCCTTTTTTACTGCGATTTGTATCGGTACACCGCATGATTGTGCTCATGGCAACAGCCTCGCTAGCGGGTGTATTTGCACTGAAGCTAATGCCTTCATTTTATGGGATTGGCGCTGGTAACTTACTGCTTGGCTTAGGGCTAGGTGGGCTCTTCCCGTTAGCACTTTCTGCGGCAATGAATATCGACAGTGACAACGGCCCTGTACTTTCTGGTATTTCTATTATCGGTAACTCTACTGGCGTACAAGTGGCATCGTTTTCTACCGGACTATGGGCGAACTTTGCTCCACTTACTACAGCGTTTTGGGTGATCCCGCTTGGCGGCTGCGTGCTGTGGTTGGCATCTTATGGATACAGCCGAAAAATTAAGTACCACCGAAGCTAATACCAATCCGTGTAGTGTTTTTGGGCTTAATGGGTTTGATAGGGTAAATAAAACTCTGCGACCAAGCCCTGCTGAGGATGATTTCGCAACGTCACCTCACCATCGTGAGCTTCTACAATTCGCCTTATTATGGCAAGGCCGAGGCCTGAACCTGACGAATTGCGGGCTTTGTCGCCTTGTGCAAACGGCATGAATACACCGTCGAGCTCCGCTTCCGGTATTCCCGGGCCAAAGTCGCGTACTTTGCAATACACGCGCTTTTCGTGGCGATTGTAAAAGCTGCTAATCGCAATATCGTCCGAGCCGTATTTGAAGGCGTTTTCGATGAGATTATCGATCACGCGTTTCATTGCAATTCGTCGTAGCGACAACGGAGGAATGGCGTTGAGTTTAAGTTCAATGTGGTGCTTATCGTCTAAATGTCTGGCTTGTACCAGTTCTGCAATAATCGCGTTTAAATCGGTTTCTTGAGTGACTTCTTCGGTGTCGTAGCGCGCATAGTCAATGAACTGATCGATGATGGCGTTCATGTCTTCTATGTCATTTACAATGCCGTCTTTAATCCAGTCTTGATCTTCTGGCAGCATTTCTGAGGCTAGGCGTATACGGGTAAGCGGTGTGCGCAAGTCGTGAG
>NZ_JAFLMX010000251.1:0-8006 GCF_017849675.1 Alteromonas sp. AO-Serp | reverse complement strand
ATTATTCCTCTGCTTCTGTGGAAAACGGCACTACCAATGCGCAGGGTGAGTACTCTTACTTCAGAGGCGAGCAGCTCGCTTTCAGCATTGGCCAGCTGACGTTTCCAGAAACACCGGCATCAAGCGTTATTTCTCCTCTTGACCTGTTCGCAACTGACAACCCTTTTAACCAGTCGGTCGTAAACACGCTTCGACTTTTACAATCCCTCGATACCGATGGCGACCCAAGTAACGGTATATCGCTAAGCGCCAGTGCTGACGATGTGGCGGTAGCTACGCTAGACGAAGGGCAAACCATTGAAGACTTCTTTAATCAATCTGATGCAGATTTTGCAGCCGATGTAGAGGTGTGGCTGGGTTCCGCTGGCGGAGCCAGTGCTACGCTTGTGGATAAAGCACAGGCTATCAGCCATTTCGTAAATTACCTTGAAGCCGAATTAGGTACGCTGTTCCCTAACACCTTTGATGTAACCCGCTTCACAGGCGACATTTACGCACCAACACTGGAAGGCAGAAGTGTATCTCAAGCCACTTACACCTTTACGCCAGACGACGAAGCGAACTTGTCAGGTACTTTTGTAAGAGTGCACGGTGAGGAAAGCACAACGGGTAACTATGAATTCTCTTTTGGACGCAAAGTTATTGCCCTTAGCTACGATGAGCAAACTGAGTATCTTATTTCCCGTGCTTTCAACACGGTTAACGAAGTATACAGCCTGTGCGTGATATCCCCAGATAACGCTCAGTCTATGCCGCTAGTGCTGCATGTTGAAAATTGCCTTGCCAACGAAGATCCACAGAACTACCTGTTTGCATTTACCCAGGAACAAGCAGATGTTGAACTTGCAAAGCTAGAGGAAGCAGCGAATTCTATCCAGGCGGCGCTTGAAGAAAACTTCGATACCGACACCGATACGTTTTTCTCATCGTCGTACAAGCGCTTAAGTGAAGAGCCAGATGCTGGCGCGCTTTATTATGTAACAGGTGGCAGCCCACTAGTCGACGCCACCACAGGTCAACTTACCCTTGAAGGCGATAGATTCAGTATTGGTAACGTTGCGGCCAACCCAGGTGCCAATACGTCGGCATCAGATACGGTAGGCATGGGTATTTATAATCTTAGCGAAGGTTTTACCATTAGCTTCGACGTTATTTCTCATAATGGCGGCGGTACGTTCAGCCTTTATGTAGATAACAACACCACAGGTCAAGATAACTCTGTACACGGTGCTGCTTCTAAGTTCGTGAGCATAGGGTTAGCAGACGGCACGATGGTACCCGGCACGCGATTTACCTATACCTATGAGCCAGGCGACGATATTGGTGGCGGCGATCCTAGTGCACCTGACGCTAAAATTCTCGATAGCTCGGTAACTAATAGCTTCTTCCAATTGCGCACAGACTCTAGTGCCACTATCACTATCGATAACTTAAAAATTGAGACGGTAGCTGACGCAGTTGACCCAGTGCCTCCGGTTGAGCCTGAGCCTACTGAACCTGAAGAGCCAGAAGTTACTCCAAGTGTACCGCTGCCGCTTTCCTATACCTTTGCAGGTGAAAGCGAGGATATTTTCTCGACAAACTTTGCCGCGATTGAAAATGCAGCGGGTGAGCAAGTCGCCATGTTTACCATTACCGGTGGCTCGGTAACGCAAATTGACACTGGTATTCAGCTTGACGGCGGACGCTTTACCCTTGGTAATACTGAACCTGATACCCAAAGCTCGTCTGACGATACATCATCAACCGGTGCACTGGATTTGAGCCGTCCTTACAAGGTTATCTTTGATGTTATTTCTGCTGAAGATTCCGAAGGCGACAACAAATTCCAGATTTACGTGGATAACAATACTTCTGGCAGCGCCAACTCACACCTAGGTTCAGATTCCCGTTTCTTTAATGAGCCTGTGCTCGATTTAGTACCGGGAACCACCATGACGGTAGAAGGACAGATAGCAACGCCTAACTCGTACCTTCAATTTAGAACGGAAAGTGGCTCTATTGTGGTCATCGACAATATTCGCATTGAATATATTGATGAAAACACCCTGTTAGAGGAGACGTTTGAAACAGACGCTGACACCTTCTTCAGCCCTGAATACAAATCAACTGATGGTGGTGCGACACCGTTTTATAGCGTAACGGGCGGCGGCTCAGGTTTAGTGATCTCCGAAGGCCAACTAGCTATCGACAGTGCACGCTTTACCATGGGCAACAGTACCCCAGATACAGACACAACCGCTGATGACACTGTAACCACGGGTATATTAGATTTAAGCCGTGAATATACCATTAGTATGGACATCATTGCGGTTGAAGACAGTGAAGGCGACAACAACTTCCAGATATATGTAGATAACAACACCAGCAGTAGCAGCAAATCGATACATGGTGGCGACTCTAAATTCTACAGCGAGCTGGTTAATAACCTTGTGCCAGGACAACGCCTAACTATCGATGGATTTATTGGTACACCCACCTCGTTCCTGCAGCTTCGTACTGAAAGTGGCGGCAAAGTGGTTATCGATAACTTTGTTATATCGTATGTGGGTGAAGCGCCAGATGACAGCAAGTTTAGCTGTGAAAATGAACCACAGCTTTACTTCTGTGACGACTTTGCATCGGGCTCTTTAGATAACTTCACGCTTATTTCAGACGACGCAGGCTCAAACGGTCCACAAGGCACGTTTGATGTTGTAGAAGATGACGGCAACAAAGTGATGCGCTACACCGCTGGCGGTGAAGGTGGCGAGATTTTCTTGGTTAAAGAGTCGGCGCTAAGCAACCTGCCAGAAAATGGAAATTACTTTGTTGAAGCGCGCATTCGTCCAAGACAAAACAGCACCACGCGAAACAAACAGATCTTCCTTCTAGGTCGTTATGATAGCGCTGGAAACTGGTACGGCGGAGGTTTGAATGTACAAAACTCGTCAAGCAGTACACAAGTGGAAGTAGCGGTAAGTACCGAAGGTAGTATTTCTCGCCCTGTCCAAGCTAAGTCACCTATTGTACTGGGTGAAAAAGACGGTACAGACGGCACGTGGTACCGCGTGCGTTTTGAAATGGAAAACGAGAAACTCACCGTTTATTTAGACGGCGAGAACATGGGTACAGCAGAAGATACAACCTATAGTGCAGCGGGACTGATTGGCCTTTTCACTAATAACCGCTCGTTCGAGCTGGACGATTTAAAAGTGGGTGACCCCGCTGTTAAACCAGTTCAACTTACTCTGGATTTCAAAGAAACAGAGTGGGAAACCACCACCAGTAGCGATCCGTTGTTCGTTTACGTTACCGCAGTACAAAACGACGGTATTACTGAAGACACGTTTACCGTAACCAGCAGTGATGCGAGTGTGGTCAGCGTAGAGCAGCAAGGCCCACAAGTTACTATTACCCCTCGCGCTGCCGGCAGTGCAATGGTAACTTTTACCTCTGGCTCTGACCCTACATTAAGCAAACACATTGCCGTTAATGTTGGCGAAGGCTTTACCATGCCTACCGCCACCTATGGCGACTTATTCCCCGATACCACACCGTATTCGGGCAATAACAATGCGTATACCGATACTCTACTCTCGTTAACCTTCGACAGCGAACCCACCTTAGGAAGTAGCGGTGAAGTGCGCATTTACAATGCGACAGACGACACCCTGGTAGACGTTATTAATATTGCAGCTGATGAAGACTTTATTGGCTTTGAAGGCCAAGACAGACAGCGCAAAGTGGCTTACCGCCCAGCATCAGTTGTAGGCAACACATTGGTGATTAAGCCTCATACAAATGCCCTTCAATATGGTCAGTCATATTACGTGGCCATTAGCGATGGTGCGATAACCGGCGCAACGCTAAATGGTGAAAGCTTTAGTGGTATTGGCAAGAGTGCGAACTGGCGCTTTGCAACAAGAGCCGCTGCACCTTCTGGCGCGAATGTTACCGTAGATGATGACGGCGAAGCGGATTTCCGCACGGTGCAAGGTGCGCTTAATTACGTGATGCAAAACGTAAGTAGCGATACGCCATCTCGCATCACGATTCGTGACGGCGAGTATCAGGAAATGCTGTTCCTTCGCGGTAACAACAATGTCACGCTTCAAGGCGAGAGCCGAGACAATACCGTGGTGTACTACGATAACTTTGAAAGCTTTAACAGCGGTAGTGGCAAGAGCGAAGCACCTGCGGCGGGCACGCCATCAGGCGGAAGAAGCGTATTTTTAGTGGAAGGCGTAGATAACCTGACGCTAACGAACTTCACTTTGAAAAACTCACACATCAGAAGCAACGACTACTCTAACCAAGCTGAGACGATTTACTTTAACAGTGATTCAGGTCGTCTAACTGCCGTTGATATGAACTTTGTGAGTGAACAAGATACGCTGCTGTTAAAAGGCTTTAGTTGGTTCTACAACTCATTGATTGCCGGCAACGTTGATTTCATTTGGGGTTACGTAAATACCGCACTGTTTGAAAACAGCGAAATTCGCACCATTGGCGACTCTAAAAATGGTAACCCTGACGAAGACACAGCGGGCGGCTACATTCTACAAGCTCGCGTACCTGATATTTCTTATAAAGGGTTTATCTTCTTAAACAACAGCTTCACTAATGGCCCAGGCCCTATTGGTAACGGTGTCCTCGACGACTCTACGTATATTGCAAGAAGTGGCGGCAGCGCAAGCTACTTCGACAATATTACGCTTATTAATAACCGTTTCGACACCCACATTGCCACTATCGGCTGGGCGGGCGAAGGAGTACGCGACCAACCTGCACCAAACCCTAGCCCTGCAACCGCAGCAGCTGGATGGCGTGAATACGGCAGCATGGATATGCAGGGTAACCCGCTTGATCTTTCAAGCCGTCAGTTTGCCCACATTCTCACCGACAGCGAAGTGACTGAACTTACCAGCAGAACGGCGATATTCTCTCACTTTAATAACGGTGAAGGCTGGGTGCCAAGCGAGCCTAACTTACCGAATGTAGCACCTGCTCCAACGCTTGATGCGTACGGTTTTGCACAATACAACTATGCATTAACCGGCGGTGCTGGCGGTACAGTAGTAACCGTAGATAACGGCGCTGACCTGCAGGCGGCACTAGACAGCGCGGCGAACAGCAACACCCCAGTAACGGTTTATGTAGATGGCACCATTACCGACGCAAACAATGGCGGTACGGGCTCACCGATTGAAATAAAAGATATGAACGATGTGTCAATTATCGGGGTTGCAGGCAGGGGCGAATTCGACGGCATTGGCATCTTAATTCGACGTGCAAATAACGTGATAATTCAAAACCTGAAAATCCACCACGTGCTTACTGATGGAAAAGACGCTATCTCTATTGAAGGTGATAACGACGGCTCTACCACCAGCAACATTTGGATTGACCACAATGAGCTTTACAGCACATTGTCTGTGGACAAGGATTTCTACGACGGATTAGTAGATAGTAAACGCGGCGCGAAAAACATCACTATCTCTTACAACTACCTTCATGATCATTGGAAAGCCTCGTTACACGGCCACACTGAGAATGATGTAGACAGTGATAATACCGAGCGCTTAGTTACCTTCCACCACAACCGCTTTGAGAATATCGAGTCACGTTTGCCGTTATTCCGCTACGGTCACGGTCACTTGTATAACAACTATTACAATCAGATATCCTCTACGGCAATCAATTCAAGAATTGGTGCAGAGCTACAGGTAGAAAACAATGTGTTTGAGAACACGCAAAACCCAATTGTTTCTTTCTACTCAGACGTTATTGGATACTGGAACACGTCAGGCAACCTGTTTGGCGAAGGTGTAACCTGGACGACGCCAGCTGATGGTGACGTTGTTGCAGGACCTGAAGCCACGCCAACATCCAGCTACGAAGTGCCGTATGACTACGTACTAGATGATGCCGAAGTCGTTAAGCAGCGAGTTATCAACTACTCGGGCGTAGGTAAAATTAACCAGAATGCCGATGACATTCCTCCGTTAAATTAAGCCTAAAAACGTTTAACAACAATAACAAAGGCGCTGCTGTATAAGCAGCGCCTTTCTTTTTATATCGAGTTCATTATTACCATTTACTTTTATTAACTTTTTCCGTTAACGTAAACATTGGACAAAATTCGGACAACAATAACGATGAAACGATTTTTTAAATGGATTGGTACCGGCTTACTGATAATTTTGTTGGCAGGCGGTGCATTTGCTGCGCACGAGTGGTATGCGGATAAACCCTTTTACTTTAATAACCTACTTAACCGTGAAATGGTGAAAGTAGCGTTTGATAGCCCTGAAACCTTAACCTCTCTCGGTTTCTTAGAATCAGTGGGTATTAAAGGTCATAACGCCGAACTTGATGACGCTAGCATAGAGAAAAACGCAGCTTTGTTCGACAAAGCGCGCCACATACGCGAAAGAGTTTTAGCGTATGACGACGAAGACTTAAGCAAAGACGAGCAGCTTTCTAAAGAGATCACCCTGTACTTGCTTGATTACCTCATTAGTAACGAAGCGTTTCAGTATCACGGCTACCCAGTAAACCAACTTTTCGGTGTACAAAACGGCTTCCCAAGCTTTATGGAAGGTCAGCATCAAATTAATGATGCCACTGACGTAGAAAATTACTTAAGTCGTTTACGTGCTGTAGATGAAAAATTTGCGCAAGTACTTGAAGGACTTAAATTGCGTGAGGAAAAAGGCATTATTCCTCCGCGCTTCGTGATAGACCGTGTACTAGACGAAATGAATGGCTTTATCTCTTCACCTGTAGAGGAAAATATTCTTTATAGCTCGCTGAAAGAGAAGATGTCTAAGGCTGAAGATATCTCTTCAGAGCAGCAAGACGCATATTTAGCTGAAGCCCAGACGGTTATAGGTGATGATGTAAACCGCGCCTACAAACTGTTTATCGATTACTTCACCAAGCTTCAAGCGAAAGCAGGAAACGATCACGGCTATTGGCATTTACCCGATGGCGACAAGGTGTACGCTAATGCGCTGCGCTTTTTCACAACTACAGATATGACTGCCGATGAAATTCACAACCTGGGCTTAAAAGAGGTAGAGAGAATTCAGGGCGAAATGTTAGCTATTCTCGCTGGTGAAGGCTATGACGTTAGCCAAGGCTTCTCTAACGCGATGGACGCGTTAGCCGCCGATCCGTCTCACTATTACGAAGACAGTGATGAAGGGCGCGAGCAAATTCTAAAAGATTACCAAACCATACTTGATGAGGTTGATGCGGGTATTAGCGATGCATTTAGAATTCGCCCTGAGGCCGGCATGGAAGTGGTTCGTATTCCTGAGTTCAAAGAGAAAACCGCACCAGGCGCCTACTATCAGCAGCCCGCTATTGATGGCTCTCGTCCGGGACGATTTTATGCCAACTTATATGATATTAAAGCGACGCCTAAGTACAGCATGCGCACATTGGCCTATCACGAAGGCATTCCGGGCCACCATTTCCAGGTAGCCTTAGCGATGGAACTTGAAGGCATGCCCTTTATTCGCAAAATGTCACCTTTTACCGCCTACACTGAAGGCTGGGCTTTGTATTCAGAATACTTAGCATGGGAGATGGGCTTTCAGGACAACCCTCTAGATAACCTAGGTCGTCTTCAAGCTGAGCTATTCAGAGCCGTGCGCTTAGTGGTAGATACGGGCATTCACGATAAGCGTTGGACCCGTGAAGAGGCAATTGACTATATGGTAAGCAATACAGGTATGGCGCTTAGCGACGTTACGTCTGAAATTGAGCGCTATATTGTTATGCCGGGGCAGGCCACCTCTTATAAAGTGGGCATGATTAAGATTTTAGAAATTCGTGAAAAAGCGAAACAAGCCCTAGGCGATAAGTTCGACATACGCGATTTCCACGACGTGGTGCTTAAAAACGGTGCTGTGCCACTTGCCATTCTTGAAGAGTTGGTGGACGAGTATATTGCAGAAAAACAGGGCGCATAGCCTTACGCTCTAGATTTGCTATACAAACAAAAAAGGCGCTGC
>NZ_JAFLMX010000147.1:0-14477 GCF_017849675.1 Alteromonas sp. AO-Serp | reverse complement strand
AATATTGATGAGTTGCATTTATCCATTGCCACTCTCAATAAGCTCAGTGTTAGTTTTGCATTAAACAACTACAGTGATAGCAATAAGCGTTCCACTGGCAAATATTCTGTATATAAGCAACAACGAGTATCTGAGCGCCACGAGTTCGCTTCCTGCTTAACTTTTTCTAAAAATCAGCACTCAAAGGCACTACAGCACTTCATGTTTAGAGGATTGTAGGACATCAAACCTGAACGTTAGCTAAATGAACGTTGGAATAAAGAAGAAAAAATGCGTTGGTACACAGTGTAAATACTACACTGTGTTGCTAAAAAGTAACGTTTTAGCCTATTGAAACTGAACGCTCAAAAAATGCGTTCACATCAATATTATAGTCAGACGCTATGACGGCTTTGTTGATACTGACTGTTTTATCCGATGATAGGTCAACATCTTTCGGCGTTAGATAGTGGTTACTGCGAACCGAATAAAAAACCTTTACGAGTGGCGTAAGTGGGGAGTCTCTCTGTTCAAGCACCATCGCTAATTTATCATTTGATAATAGAACTAGGCTCCCTACGGGGTATACGCCCAGACACTTTATAAACTGTTGAACAAGTGACTGGTCAAGACGCGTTGGCGCATCACTCATCAAAATAGAGAATGCCTTTTGGCTAGACATACCGGCCTTATACACCCGGTCCGCGGTGAGTGCATCGTACATATCGGCAATGGCAAGCATTCGGCCCGCTTGGCTAATATCCTCACCTTTGGTCCCAGCAGGGTAGCCCAAGCCATCCAATCGCTCATGATGCTCACTAATCGCTTGAATCAGTGGCTGCGCAATTTCCGTACTTTTTAAATAGTCGACCCCGTGCTTTACATGACCTTTCATGATCTCCATTTCACTGTCCGTAAGGCGGCCTGGCTTATGAAGAATTTCATCTGGAATTTTGATTTTGCCCAAGTCGTGTAGAAAGCCAGCATAGGAAAGGTGTTGCACTTCTTCTTCAGACATCCCTAAATACTTGCCAAAATTGGCGAGTAAAATAGCGACGTTCAGAGAATGCTCTAGTAAATAGTCGTCTTTTTCTCGAATTTTAGTTAGACAAAGCAACGCATCGGGGTTTCTATCTACCGACTCGACTAACTTATTTGAAAATGCTTTGGGAATACTCGCATCAAAAGGCGTCTCTTTTTGTACATTGGCAAGTAACAACTTTTGAATTGCCTTTCCTTGCTCGTGAAGCTTTGCGGCTCTTACCAGCTCATTTTCGAGTGATATCTTTTTTGATTTTACCGGTTGATTAGAAGACGAGTTTTGGTGCTTTTCCACAGTAGCCAATGAACTAGGTTGCTCAACGTTAAACGCCTTATCTGTATCAATGGCGAGGGTTTTCACACCTCGCTTTCTAAGTGTTTTAACCACGTCATCAGACGTAACGCGGCCTTGGCTCGTAACCCTCAACGCACCTTTTTGCTCTAAAATTTGATGAACAAACATGCCTGGCACTAACTGATCAATAGTAATCTTTTTTATCATCTTATATGCACTGCACTATATTAATCGCCATATATTTGCTAACTGCTTTCGTATAAAAAGTGAAAGCTCAGTACTCTAACTCTACTAGTATAGTGTGTAAATCTGGCTTCCAACCAAACTTCGTCATATTCACTCGGTAGTTTTTAACGACCACACCTTCCTCTGCTAATCGCTTTCGCTGCTCATCCGCTTTATCAGAGCCAGCAGGAAAAGCAATTTTACCGTCAGCACGTAGTACGCGATGCCAGTGGCAGTCAGCATTTATCTCTCTTAAACACTTTCCCATCATTCTAGCTCTGCCGGGTAATCCACACAGGTCAGCGAGCAAGGCGTAACTTATTACCTGTCCCTCAGGCACTAAAGAAAGCGTTTTCTCTACTCGAGATTGTACTGCTTCATTCGGCATGTTGTATATTATCCTATCTATTAAGTTACTTAGTTAATAAGTGCGATAAACGTTCAAAAGAGAATAAAGAAATTCAGTTATGCGCCTTTATTGTGAACACTGTGGATATCCTCAAAAAACCTGTATTTGCTCTCACATTAACACAGTAGATACATCGTTAGAGATTGTGATAATTCAACACGAAAAAGAAGCACTTCACGCCAAGAATACGGCGCGCTTAGTTTCATTGTGTATTCCTTCGACGCGAATCATACTTGCTAATGATGTCGTCGCTATGCAATCCCTATCCGAACACTGCTCACGTCGACATTCAGTGCTTGTTTACCCAAGTGAATGCAGTACACCGATAGAAAATGTCGATGCCGTTGCACGTTCTGAGATCACAACGCTAATTCTAATAGATGGAAGTTGGAAACAAGCATTTGGTCTAGTTAAACAGAACCCATGGTTAACAAAGTTACCAGCGTTTCACTTCATTTCTGCACCCACTTCTAACTATGCTATTCGTCATACCACATTAAGCAATGCACTTTCCACGCTAGAAGCAACAGCTTATGCACTACAGTGCTTAGATCAAATCGACGTTTCTGGGCTTTACAGAGCACAGAGAGCCTTACAAGATAAGTGGCAAGGCCCTATGTCACATAGAAGGCATTTCTAGCGTAGAACTTCGTTTAGCGCACATTACGCGTTCATGGGAATGAAGCCCTTTTGATCTTTGACTAAACTTATCCAATTTCGAATGGCGGGATAGGCGGAAAGGTCAAACCCGCCCTCGTGGGCAACGTGGGTATACGCAAACAATGAAATATCCGCAAGAGTTAACGTGTCACCTAGCAAAAACGGCGTAATTTTAAGTTGATGCTCCATGACAGCTAGTGCACGATATCCACCCGCTTGTTTAGATTCGTACTCCGCTTTCCTGTCCTCGGGTAGCCCTAAATAAACATTGATGTAGCGAGCAACGGCGATATAAGGCTCGTGACTGTATTGTTCGAAAAACTGCCACTGTAAAAGTTGCGAAAAACTATAGGGAGAAGAGGGGATTAAAGGAGTGTTAGATGCCAGGTAGTGCATGATGGCATTGGATTCTGACAACACCCTGCCGTCGTCTAGTTCAAGCAACGGAATTTTCCCATTAGGGGTCTTTTCTAGAAAAGAAGGAGCGCGTGTTTCTCCTTTCATAATGTCCACATCAATCCATTCGCAAGTTTTACCTAACAAAGAAAGAAGCAGTTGGAGCTTGTAACAGTTTCCTGAACGCGTGTCGCCGTATATTCGCACAATGATATCTCTATGACCTAAGAAGATTTACCATACCAACGCAATGTGAATACGACAATTATTAATAGCTGTTAGGGTGCGAGAAGGAATTAAGCGAGCCTTGTCTAGATACCACATAGACCGCCGCGAAAAGATAAGGCTAAGAACAACAGACCCGAATAGACTAATGATAGCGAGGGAGTTGAATTAACCATTCAACAATGAACAATAGAACCCATGAAATCGGTATTAACGCAATACACGCAGCCACTCTTGCCTTATCTCTTGGGGCAAAAACCCGCGCCCCCATTTTTAAGACTCGTTCTTTTTCGCTTTCTAGTTGCTCAATTGACGCAGCTGTAGAGAATTCTTCGTGCTTTGCACATCGTTTAATACCGTCTTCTATGTTTTCCTCTAGGTGCAGAACAGCAGCTTTCTGCTCTTTCTCAAGCATACTTTTAAGCTTTATTACCGGCCAAAATAGATAAACGCTCACTATCCCCGTGAAGAACGTCACTACTAGTACATCAATGGAAGGAATGTCTTTTTTCAACCAAAAGATAGGAAAGATGGCCAGTGCCCCCATCGCAAATATGCTGTTAGTTGTTCCTAATTTTAAAATCGTCATGATGGACTTAAGTCGGTCAATATTTCCACCGGCTTGGGGCAAAACTTTAGAAGTTAGGTACTTAATGTTGGAGGAGATCTGAAACAAAAATAAAATGGCCAAGAACCAAAAGGGGACGGCTGTGGCCGTTAAGAATAAAACGTGTATTTCTTGTTTTACCGTGATCAATCCTTCGAATATGCAGTACACAATCGTGATCATAATAGAAATGATGATTGCATTGAAAATATGGTGTCTAAATTCAATGGCGAGTTCTCGCCTATGCGCCGAAAACTGACTAAGCTGATTGGTTTTTACAAGCAAAGAAATAAGGGTGCTAGCCACGTTTTGATGCATTAAACGAAGCGCAAACCAAAAGTATCCTGTAATAAGCGACATACCAATAGCAGAGTTGAAGTCGCGCTGTGCACGTACATTTCCCACTTCAGGCCAATCTAACGCACCCGTAAAATAATGCACTGAAAGTAAAATCAGTGTTGTTAGCAGAGGAAAAAATCCAATAGAGGCACCTTTGTGCATGTTGGAATACGGGTTAAGCTTCATTTCTATAATTCGTTACAGGCAAAGGTGGCACTAGAATTAGCGCCGATTACGTTTTAATTTAAATCGGTTAAAACGCTCTAACGATAAGCTTTGTGTAGTGCGATAGCAATAAAAATAAACGTAAGAGAATGTGAACGACCACTTTTCGTTCGGCAATAAAAAACCCGCCATTTGGCGGGTTTTTTCAAAGCTGTGCTTTTTACTTGCGTAACTTCTGAATAAGACGAAGTTGAGCAATAGCTTCTGCAAGCTCGTGAGCTGCTTCAGCGTAGTTAAAGTCAGCGCCTGGGTTGGCGATGTGCTCTTCTGCACGTCGTTTGGCTTCTTCTGCTGCCTGCTCGTCAAGATCTTCAGCTCGAACCGCGGTATCAGCCAGTACGGTAACATTGCCAGGTTGTACTTCTAGTACACCACCTGCAACATAGATTACTTCTTCTTCACCGTGCTGTTTAACCAAACGCACCATACCAGGTTTAATAGCAGAGATAAGTGGCGCGTGCCCTGGGTGAATACCCAGCTCACCTTCGCTACCTGTCACCTGAATCGCTTCAACGCGACCTGAGAAAATCGCTTTCTCCGCGCTTACTACGTCCAAATGTACTGTCATTGCCATGTGAACCTCCTGATTAGGTACGTTAGCATGATGCTAGGCTAGCAACTGCTAGCCCTGTCATTATGCTTTCTTGGCTTTCTCTAGCGCTTCTTCGATAGAACCAACCATGTAGAAGGCTTGCTCTGGAAGGTGATCGTACTCACCGTCTAGGATGCCTTTAAAGCCACTGATTGTGTCTTTTAGCGATACATATTTACCAGGTGCACCAGTAAATACTTCTGCTACGAAGAACGGCTGAGATAGGAAACGCTGAATCTTACGAGCACGTGATACCACTTGCTTGTCTTCTTCAGATAGTTCGTCCATACCTAGGATCGCGATGATGTCTTTCAGCTCTTTATAGCGCTGAAGAACAGTCTGTACGCCACGTGCTACGTCATAGTGCTCTTGACCAATTACTAGCGGGTCTAGCTGACGAGACGTTGAATCTAGTGGGTCTACCGCAGGATAGATACCAAGAGACGCGATATCACGAGAAAGTACTACCGTTGCATCCAAGTGAGCAAAGGTTGTCGCTGGAGATGGGTCAGTCAAGTCATCCGCAGGTACGTATACCGCTTGGATTGAAGTGATTGAACCTGTCTTCGTTGACGTAATACGTTCCTGAAGTACACCCATCTCTTCTGCAAGAGTAGGCTGGTAACCTACCGCAGATGGCATACGACCTAGAAGTGCTGATACTTCAGTACCTGCTAGGGTATAACGATAGATGTTATCTACGAAGAATAGAACGTCACGGCCTTCGTCACGGAACTTCTCAGCCATTGTTAGACCGGTAAGTGCAACACGTAGACGGTTACCCGGTGGCTCGTTCATCTGACCGTATACAAGCGATACTTTATCAAGTACGTTTGATTCGTTCATTTCGTGATAGAAGTCGTTACCCTCACGCGTACGCTCACCAACACCCGCGAATACTGAGAAACCGCTGTGCTCGATTGCGATGTTACGGATAAGTTCCATCATGTTTACGGTTTTACCTACACCCGCACCACCGAATAGACCAACTTTACCACCCTTAGCGAATGGGCAAACCAAGTCGATTACTTTGATACCAGTTTCTAGTAGTTCTACCGAGCTAGACTGATCTTCGTAGCTAGGCGCTTCACGGTGAATAGACATACGCTCTTCTTCACCAATTGGACCTGCTTCGTCGATTGGGTTACCCAATACGTCCATGATACGACCAAGTGTCTTCGTACCAACTGGAACCATGATTGGGTTACCGGTATTTTCTACTGCAAGACCACGTTTTAGTCCGTCAGTAGTACCTAGTGCGATGCCACGAACAACACCACCACCTAATTGCTGTTGCACTTCCAGGGTTAGACCTGACAAGTCACCTTCGGTAACTCGTAGTGCGTCATAAACTCTTGGTACCGCATCTTGTGGAAATTCAATATCCACAACGGCGCCAATGATTTGGACGACCTTACCTTGACTCATAATTTGTCCTCGTTATCTCTTTTAAACCTTTGCCTACACCGCTGCGGCACCGCTCACAATCTCACTGATTTCTTGTGTGATTGCAGCCTGACGCGCTTTGTTATATACCAGTTGTAACTCATCAATGAGGTTACCGGCGTTGTCGGTTGCTGCCTTCATGGCAACCATTCGCGCAGCTTGTTCTGACGCCGCGTTTTCTACAACACCCTGATACACCTGAGACTCAATGTAACGAACCATTAGTGCTTCCAAAATTTCTTTTGGATCTGGCTCGTAGATGTAGTCCCAACGATGTTGATATTCTTCGTCTTCTGACTTTGGCAAAGGCAATAACTGATTGATCACAGGTTTCTGTGTCATGGTGTTAACGAAGTCATTGAATACCAAGAATACTCGGTCAATTTGTCCTTCGTCGTACGCTTTAAGCATAACGCGTACAACACCCACTACATCGCTCACAGACGGCTTGTCACCTAAACCAGATTCAGCAGCAAGCAACTTGCCACCAAAGCGGTTGAAGAAACTGCACGCCTTAGAACCTAATGCAGCGAAATCCACTTCTACACCCTGTTCACGCCATTTTTTGACGTCTTGAGTGACGAGCTTAAATTCATTGGTGTTCAAGCCACCACATAAGCCTCGGTCAGTGGAAATCACAATGTAACCGACGCGCTTGACTTCACGCTCTTCCAAATAAGGATGGCGATATTCAAGGTTACCGTTTGCAATGTGACCAATCACTTTAAGCATATTTTGTGCATATGGACGGCCAGAAGCCATGCGTTCCTGCGCCTTTTTCATTTTAGACGCAGCAACCATTTCCATCGCACTGGTAATCTTCTGAGTATTTTTGATACTCCCAATCTTACCTTTTATTTCTTTACCGCTGGCCATGACTATCTCTCCGATTACTCAACGAATTGCGCTGGTGGTTAAACACCAGCACCATTGATTACCAAGTTTGTGTCGCTTTAAAGTTTGTTAAAGCGTCGTTCAACTTAGAGGCAATCTCGTCGTTGTAGTTACCTGATTCGTTGATAGTCTTCATAAGGTCAGCGTGTTCGCTGTTCATGTAAGAGTGAAGAGCGGCTTCAAAATCTAGGATTTTGTTAAGCTCGATACCCTTAAGGAAACCTTTTTCTACCGCGAACAGAGATACACCCATATCAGCAATTGAAAGTGGTGCGTACTGCTTCTGCTTCATTAGCTCAGTTACGCGCTCACCGTGCTCAAGTTGCTCACGAGTTGCATCATCAAGGTCAGAAGCAAACTGCGAGAACGCCGCAAGTTCACGATACTGAGCTAGGGCTAGACGGATACCGCCACCCAACTTCTTGATGATTTTAGTCTGTGCAGCACCACCAACACGAGATACCGAGATACCAGCGTTAACCGCTGGACGGATACCTGCGTTAAACAAGTCAGTTTCTAGGAAGATCTGACCGTCGGTAATTGAGATTACGTTAGTTGGTACGAATGCAGATACGTCACCAGCTTGCGTTTCGATAATTGGAAGCGCAGTCAATGAACCTGTCTTACCTTTCACTTCGCCGTTTGTGTAACGCTCAACGTATTGTTCGTTTACACGTGCAGCACGTTCTAGTAGACGTGAGTGAAGGTAGAATACGTCACCTGGGTAAGCTTCACGGCCTGGTGGACGCTTAAGTAGTAGTGAGATTTGACGGTAAGCAACAGCTTGCTTAGACAAATCATCATATACGATTAGCGCGTCTTCACCGCGGTCACGGAAGAATTCACCCATAGTACAACCAGAGTAAGGCGCTAGGTATTGAAGCGCTGCAGACTCAGATGCAGATGCTGCAACCACGATAGTGTGGTCAAGTGCACCGTGCTCTTCTAGTTTACGTACTACGTTAGCGATAGTAGATGCTTTCTGACCAACCGCTACGTACACACACTTAATGCCTGTACCTTTTTGGTTGATGATAGCGTCAACAGCCATTGCTGTTTTACCACACTGACGGTCACCGATGATAAGCTCACGCTGACCACGACCTACTGGGATCATGGCGTCAACTGACTTATAACCAGTTTGTACTGGCTGGTCTACCGATTGACGCTCGATTACGCCAGGTGCAATTTTTTCAACTGGTTCGAAACCAGCTGCATCGATTGCGCCTTTACCATCGATAGGCTCACCTAGTGTGTTTACAACACGACCTAGTAGTGCGTTACCTACTGGTACTTCAAGAATACGACCAGTAGATTGTACTTTATCGCCTTCTTTAAGGTCCGCATAAGGACCCATAACAACTGCACCTACAGAGTCTCGCTCAAGGTTTAGTGCAATTGCGTAACGGCTTCCAGGAAGCTCGATCATTTCACCTTGCATTACATCTGCAAGGCCATGAATGCGGATAATACCGTCAGTTACTGCGACGATAGTACCTTCATTACGTGCTTCACTGCTTACATTGAACTGTTCAATTCTTTTCTTGATCAGTTCAGCAATTTCAGTGGAATTAAGTTGCATGCTCTTATCCCCGTTATGCTTGCAACGCGTCTGCTAGACGGTTCAATTTCGACTTTACGGAACCATCAATAACTGTATCGCCGGCATTAATTACCATTCCAGCGATCAGGGCAGGGTCCACGTTACAATTAAGCTTCACTTTACGTGCCAAACGTTTTTCCAAAGATGCAACCAACTCATTTTGTTGCGCATCAGTCAGCGTAGATGCTGAGGTTACGTCCACTTCTATTTCTTTGTCGTAATCTGCTTTAAATGCATCAAACAAAGTAGAAATTTCAGGCAACGCGGCTAAACGTTTATTCTCAGCCAAAACCTTAACCAGGTTTTGGCCGTGTTCGTCGAGTTGCTCACCACAAACATTGTTAAAAATGTCGGCAAGCGTGTCAGCGGCAACCGCACCAGACAAAAGCTGGTGCATGTCATCGTTCGCTGCTACAGCGCCTGCAAAGGCGAGCATTTCTTGCCATTTTGCAACGGCGTCTTTCTCGACAGCAAAATCGAAAGCAGCTTTAGCATAAG
This sequence comes from Alteromonas sp. AO-Serp, assembly GCF_017849675.1. Lineage (NCBI taxonomy): Bacteria > Pseudomonadati > Pseudomonadota > Gammaproteobacteria > Alteromonadales > Alteromonadaceae > Alteromonas > Alteromonas sp. AO-Serp. The sequence goes on along the minus strand of NZ_JAFLMX010000147.1, from coordinate 5,043 downwards.
GACGAGCAACGGTTGTCAATTCAGACATGGCTCATCTCCCTATTAAAGCTCAGCGACAAGTTTTTCAACAATGTCGTTTTGTGCGTTTGCATCGATTTCACGTTGTAAGATTTGCTGTGCGCCAGCTACTGCAAGTGCAGAAACCTGCTTGCGCAAATCTTCTTTGGCACGATTGCGTTCAGCTTCAATCTCGGCATAACCAGAAGCGATAATTTTTTCGCGTTCCGCATGGCCTTTTTGCGTTTCTTCGTCAACCAATTGGTTGGCACGCTTTTTAGCCTGCTCGATAATTTCAGCTGCTTGCGCTTTCGCATCTTTCAATTGCTCAGTAGCTTTCGCTTGAGCAAGCTCTAGGTCTTTCTCTGCACGCTCAGAAGCTTCAAGCCCATCGGCAATTTTCTTCTGACGTTCTTCAATCGCTGCCATTAGTGGAGGCCATACATATTTCATGCAGAACACCACGAACACAGCGAAGGCGATTAATTGACCAATAAAAGTGGCGTTAAAATTCACAATCGCCCCTCCTCTTAAAGTTCGCTAAAAAAGTGTTTAGTAGAATTAGGCACCAACAGCGAACAATAGGTATAGAGCGATACCAACACCGATCATCGCGATGGCGTCGATAAGACCCGCTACGATGAACATCTTAACTTGTAGTTGAGGTGCTAGTTCAGGTTGACGAGCAGCAGATTCAAGGAATTTACCACCTAGTAGACCGAAACCAATAGCGGTACCTAGGGCACCAAGACCAATCAGTAGTGCAACAGCGATGTATAACATTTACGTCTCCGATTTAAGTTAAATTTAAAGTTAATGTTTAAAAGTCAAACTCTGTAAAAACGGTGTCGATTAAAAATCAAAACCGACACCCGTTAATGCTTAGTGGTCTTCACACGCCAGGCTTAAGTACACGATGGTAAGCATCATGAAAATAAACGCTTGAAGCGGAAGTACCAGAATATGGAACACAGCCCACATGAAGTGCAGTGGAAGCTGGAAATAACCAATTGTAGCAATCAAAATGAAGATTAGCTCACTGGCATACAAGTTACCGAACAAACGCAGTGCTAGTGAAAGCGGACGCGCGAGCAAAGTAACGGTTTCAAGAATAAAGTTCACCGGAATAAAGATAGGGTGACCGAAAGGCTGCATAGTAAGTTCTTTCGCAAAACCACCGATGCCTTTCATCTTGATTGAGTAGAAAAGAATAAGAATAAACACGCCTGAAGCCAGTGCGAACGTCAAATTAAGGTCAGTGGTTGGAACTGCCTTATTGTAAACGTCGTGTGGATCCATGCCAAAAGCCGCTTGGCCGATAAGACCAGATACCCATGGAATAAGATCAACTGGCACCAAGTCCATAAGGTTCATTAGCAATACCCATACAAAGATAGTCAGTGCTAATGGCGCGATAAGTGCGCTCTTACCGTGGAAGGTGCTTTTAACGTTGTCGTCAACAAACTCAACAACTAGCTCAACAAACGCCTGCATTTTGCCAGGTACGCCGGTTGTTGCTTTTGAAGCAACGCTTCTAAAGATGATTAGGAAAAGAAGACCAAGACCGATAGACCATGCCAGTGTATCAACATGCCATGCCCAAAAACCGGCGTCAGAACACGCTTTGTTAAAAGCAATTCCGTTGTCAGTTGAGCACATGGTGGCATTGGTCAAGTGGTGCTTGATGTATTCTGAGGTAGTGTATTCAGATGCCATTGTTTAACCCAAGTTGTAAAGTGTAAAAATTTGGTGACTGGTTCTTTTGTCTCAATCGGTCGAATACGTTGTTTTCGTTATCGCAACGCCTCGCGCTGTCTTTATTCTTTCGTACCGTAATGAAACATGGCTAGCCCGTGGCTAGCGGTTGTAATCACAAATGCCATGAAAATCTCTAATGGCGCGGCGTTTAAGCCTTTAAAAGCAATTACAAATAAAATGATTGTCAGTGCCAGCTTCAATTTTGAGCCTTGGCTAAAACTCCGTGCAACAAGGTCGTTTTTACTGGCACCTGCGTAACGAAACGCAAAAGCCATAAAAACACTGTTCGGCAGAATGCTGATTAAAGCGCCTGCCGCTGCCGACATGGCGGAATGACTTCCTCCTGCGGCGCCTGCGAAAGCGGTAACGACTAGGGCCGTGACAGCCTGAAAAAGTAGCCCTTTCTTGGCGAGGTCTAACCCGCGTTTTGCTAACTTGTTCGTCACTTTTACTCGCAGCTTGTTCACGTCTTACAAAAAGCGTCAGAAGTATACTGTTTTACCGACAATTTTCAACAGTACAACGCTTTTTGAAAGTTATTCTGAAAATTTTCTATTGCTATAACCGGAAAGGAGAGTGTCCGGCGTTTGCACCGAACAGCGTATCAATTGCGGGTAGGCAAAGGGAGCTTCTCTAGTAATTTTATTTTAAATTATTGAATTTTAGAGATAATTCCATCTAATTGTTCAAGGTCGCTAAAGCTAATTGTCAGCTTGCCTTTGCCTTTCGCATTGTGGTCAATACTCACAGGTGTGCCTAAATTTTCTGAAAGTCGTGTCATAAGGTTTTGCACATCGGGATCAACTTTCTTCTCAGGCTTAGGTTTAGCTGGCTCCAAAAGCTTTTTAACAAGCTTTTCTGTATCGCGCACGGTAAGACCTTTGCCCGATACTACTTGCGCCGTTTCTGACTGGGTATCACCTTCTAGCGCTAACAGCGCTCTAGCGTGACCCATTTCAATATCGCCATGCTCGACTAACAGTTTCACGTCGTCGTTCAAATTATTCAGACGAAGTAAATTTGTCACCGTGGTGCGTGATTTGCCCACCGCTTCGGCCACTTCTTGATGAGTAAGCGCGAACTCGTTCATTAAACGGTCAAGGGCTTGTGCCTCTTCCATAGCATTTAAATCTTCACGCTGGATATTTTCGATAAGGGCAATGGCCACTGCCGCTTCGTCAGGCACGTTCTTAACCAAACAAGGCACTTCGTCTAGCTGTGCCAGTTGTGAAGCTCGCCAGCGACGTTCACCGGCAATGATTTCGTAGCGGTGCTCGTCGACTTTTCTCACTACGATAGGCTGAATAATACCTTGCGCACGAATGGACGATGCCAATTCTTCTAATGCCTCAGGTGACATGTCTTTACGAGGCTGATACTTGCCCGGCACTAAGTATTCAATAGGGAGCTTGCTTAACTCACCGTTAGTTGAATTTACCTCGGCGGCATCTTGTTCTTTTTGAGCAGATGATTGGCTGGTTGCGAGTAGCGCATCTAAACCGCGGCCAAGGCCTCTTTTACGTGCTGACATAGTGTCCTCTATGGCATGTGCTGATAGTGTTCAGCTTATTGTCGTTTAACTTGCTTTTGCCTGTGCAGGCGTTGTTTTGTCCCTACGACGCAGTATTTCACCCGCCAGTGCCAGGTAAGCTTTAGCCCCTGTCGATGACTTATCATAGTACATCGCTGGCGTACCGAAGCTTGGTGCTTCAGCTAGGCGAACATTGCGCGGAATAACCGTGCGATAAACCTGCTCACCAAAATGGCGCTTCAACTGTTCTGAAACGTCGTTAGCAAGGCGGTTACGCGGGTCGTACATAGTACGCAATACGCCTTCAATCTTCAATTCTGGATTCACCACGGACGCCAACTTTTGAATGGTATCCATCAGGGCAGTGAGGCCTTCTAGTGCGTAATATTCGCACTGCATAGGCACCATTACCGAATCGGCAGCCGCCAGGGCGTTCACAGTTAACTGGTTTAGCGAAGGCGGGCAGTCGATAAAGACAAAATCGTAGTAATCCATAACGGGCTTCAGCGCGTTGCGAAGCCTTACTTCACGGGCAAACATTTCCATCAGCTTAATTTCTGCTGCGGTTACGTCACCGTTCGCTGCGATGAGGTCATACTTGCCGCTTGTCGCTTTAACGATAACATCGTTAATTGGCTTTTCTTCAATCAACAATTCAAATGCCGTAGATTCAACGTCGTATTTGTCAACGCCGCTTCCCATGGTCGCATTACCTTGTGGATCGAGATCAATCAGCAACACCTTACGCTTGGTTGCTGCCATTGACGCTGCCACGTTAACTGCAGTGGTTGTTTTTCCAACACCACCTTTTTGATTCGCGATCGCGATTACCTTAGCCACGTTAGATCCTGTTCTCGTCTATTTCTATTTTTCGGCTATTTCTTTTTTAGCCAAACCAGATGTCGTTCGCCTACCAAATTTGGCACAGTGAGGTTTTCCGTTTTGCTCACATGGAAGTGATCACTCACTTCGTCTATCTCATCTTGTGGAAACTGACCTTTAAGCGCCAAAAATTGACCTTCTGAATCTACCAGATGCTGACACCAGTGCAACATATCTTTTAGCGAAGCGAAAGCTCGGCTTAGCACAATATCGTAAGGCGTATCGCCATTGTGCTCTTCAACGCGGCTTTGCACAGGAGTTACGTTAGTTAATCCAAGCGTGTGCACACATTGGGTCATAAACCGTACACGCTTGCCCAATGAGTCAAGCAATGTGAATGATTTATCTGGAAACGCGATTGCCAACGGCATACCTGGAAGGCCAGGGCCCGTTCCAACATCAATGATATTGTTACCATCAAGAAAGGGCACAATCGCCAGCGAATCTAGAATGTGTTTCACCATCATTTGCTTAGGATCGCGCACAGAAGTCAGGTTGTACGCCTTATTCCATTTGTCCATAAGCAGCACATAGTCAACTAACTGCTGCTGTTGCTTATCACTTAAATCTAGTGAAAGGGCATCGAGTCCAGACACCAAAATGGTGTGCAATTCTTGCTGTATCGTCATCGAAAAATCTGTCTGTTCGCGTTAATGTTTTTTGCTCTACACAGTCCATACCATAAACACGCGTGGCGAATCGTTATTTGCCGCTCATTTACAGCCGTTTGTTACTGCAGCTCTTCATGCTCGATACAAGTGCGCTTGAAAAATGCACCTGAATTCATCAAAGCCGCACAACGAACGTAAATTGGTGAATTGGGACGGTGTGAAAAGCGCCGAGTTTTTCTAGTTTTCGCGTTGTTTAAGCGATTA
>NZ_JAFLMX010000190.1:0-1479 GCF_017849675.1 Alteromonas sp. AO-Serp | reverse complement strand
CAGCTAGAGCAGCTGCTGTTAGACATGTGTGTTTCTTATTTAATTTTGAGTTCAAAATTTATTTCCTGTTTTATCTGTCTTATTAACTTCAGCACTGTTTTATTCCGTGCTTTTGAAGCTATTTGTTATTAAGTGACATACAGGTATAACCATTACCTCATACGAAAAGCTCATCCATGACAACCGACGCAACTGCGTTGCAACGACCTACCCGTTTGTCAGGTATATAGACAAATGGTATTACCAAATTATCTACAAAGCTCATATTAGGCGGCAAATCAGGCAGTTGAGTATATTGCCCTAACCCTGGTGAGCATTTTTAATACCTTTAAAAATGCACAAAAAAACAACACAACTTATGAAGAGCGCGCCAAATGTGTATTACGAGCAGATTCATGGTAGGAATAAAAAACTATAATTAACATTAATTTCACAAATTCAAATGTAACAAAATATTAAACTCTTTATAAGTTTTACTTAAATATAAAAAAAGCGTGTACCCAAAGGTACACGCTTTTTTAAAAACCAATTGAAAACTCATTAGAGGCTCAATTCTAGCAACTTTGTCTCATAAACTGCGCTGTCTTACGATCTCGTATAAGCACACGCCGGTTGCTACCGACACGTTTAAACTTGTCACACTGCCAGCCATAGGAAGCTTCACTAACTCATCGCACGTTTCTTTGGTAAGCCTACGCATGCCCTTACCTTCAGCCCCCATTACTAATGCAGTTGGGCCTTTCAGGTCTACATCATAAAGGGTCTTATCGGTTTCACCGGCTGTGCCAACAATCCAAAGGCCTTTATCTTGAAGGTGCTTCAAGGTTCTGGCCAGGTTCGTGATTTGAATAAGTGGAACCACTTCAGCTGCACCACAAGCCACCTTTCTTACTGTGCCGTTTAAGCTTGCTGATTTATCTTTCGGTACTACTACCGCGTGCACCCCTGCTCCATCTGCAGTACGCAGGCACGCACCTAGATTATGCGGGTCGGTCACACCGTCTAGTACCAAGATTAAAGGCTGCGCTTCGCTTTCTAAAATTTTGTCTAAGTCAGCTTCATCTAGCACGCGGGCTGGTTTCGCTCTTGCTACCACGCCTTGGTGTTGTTCACCGCTTACTTTGTCATCTAGCGCTTTGCGCTGACAAAACTGAACGGAAATACCGAAACGACGGGCTTGGTTAACAATGTTGGTTAGGCGCTCGTCATTGCGACCTTTCAACACCAACACTTCCATTACACGCTCGGGCTCTTTTTCAAGTACCGACTGCATGGCATGTAAACCGTATAACCATTCTTGCTGCGCCATTTAACGCTTACCTCTTTTATTCAATGACAGTGTTTTGCCGCTACTACCGCCTTTTGCGCTGCCGCGACTTGACGATTTTCCACCGCTACGACTAGACGAGCTTGAGCCGCCTTTGCCTTTGTTCCCTTTTTTATCAGAACGCGAGCCTTTATCAGAGCGTGATTTGTTAT